>NZ_JAAKYZ010000003.1 GCF_015229955.1 Campylobacter concisus | reverse complement strand
AGGTGGATGTCATAAGTTCGAGTCTTATAGCGACCACCATTTTTAGGTGCAGCGGTAGTTCAGTTGGTTAGAATGCCGCCCTGTCACGGCGGAGGTCGCGGGTTCGAGCCCCGTCCGCTGCGCCATCATTTATTCTTTGACTTTTATTTTCCCTAATTGCTGAAATTCTTAAAAATAGTGTATTTTATTAAAAATTTATGTTTTAAAATTTTACATATAAAATAAATTGAAAAATAAAACCTAAGTTGTCGCCACTAAATCGCATTTATTTAAAAATAAATCTTTTCTAAAATTTCTAAATAATTGATACAAGACAAATCAAAATTAATATTTTTATCTCTAAGTTATCAAAAAATCAATATAATCGTAAAAATTTAATAAGGGAAATTTATGGCATTTGAAAATGTATTAAAAGCGATTGAAGATATAAAAAATGGCAAAATGGTAATTATGGTCGATGACGAGGACCGTGAGAATGAAGGAGACTTAGTCTTTTCAGCGGCAAGCAGCGATATGCAAAAGGTAAATTTTGCGATCACTCATGCAAAAGGTGTGCTTTGCCTTGCGATGGATGAAGCAAACGCAAAAAGACTTGATTTGCCACTAATGGTTTTTAAAAATACATCCAGCCACGAAACTGCATTTACTGTCACAATTGACGCAAAGGAAGCAACGACAGGCGTAAGTGCTTATGAGCGTGATATGACGATTAGACTTGCTGCTAGTATTGATTCAGTGCCTGAAAATTTTGTAAGGCCTGGGCATATATTTCCGCTTATTGCAAAAAAAGGTGGCGTCCTCGTTCGTACAGGTCACACTGAAGGATCAGTTGATCTTTGCAAACTCGCTGGCGTTAGCCCAATGGCAGCGATTTGTGAGATCGTAAAAGAAGATGGCACAATGGCAAGACGTGATTATTTGGAAGAATTCTGTAAAAAATTTAACCTAAATATGATAAGCGTTTCTGAATTAGTAGAATACAGACTTAGTCACGAAAGCTTAATAGAAGTTTCGCCTGCAAAGAGTGTAAAAATCTGTGGTTTTGAAGCAAAAAGATATGACATAAAAGATCACGAAAATAAAAATCACGCTGCCTATGTTTTCGGAGAGATAAAAGCGCAAACTAATGTAAAATTTCAAAAAATAAGCAAAGACCATGAGCTTTTAAGCGGAGATAAATTTGATAATTTATTAAAGGCATTGGATTTTTTAAGTAAAAATGGCGGAGTGTTGCTATTTTTAGACAGCAATAAAAGCGATACAAGCTCGCAAAAAGATTATGGCATTGGGGCACAAATTTTAAAGTATTTTGGCATAAGTAAAATTGAGCTTTTAAGCTCAAATAAAAATAAAGAATTTGTAAGCCTTGCAGGTTTTGGTCTTGATATAAAAGGCTATAAAGAAATTTAATTTTGTCACGTTCTATTTAATGCGGATATTAATCATCCTAGTAGCAAAATTCTTCACTTGGGAAAATTTTGCCTTTTACATCATTTGCGTAGGATTGCACACTCTTTCTTACAATATCCGCTCCATCAAGATAGTGTTTTACAAATTTTGGTTTAAAGTCTTCAAAAAACCCAAGCATATCAGACCATACAAGTACCTGTCCATCGACGTTTACCCCAGATCCGATACCAATAACTGGTATATGAACTTGCTTTGTTATCTCGCTAGCCACGCTACTCATCGTACCCTCAAGCAAGATACCAAACACTCCAGCTTGCTCAAACGCCAAAGCCTCTTCAATTAATTCTTTTGCCTCGATCTCGCTTCTGCCTTTTATCTTATAGCCACCTTCAAATTTATAAAACTGAGGCTTTAAGCCAATGTGAGCCATAACGTTTATGCCCTCTTCACAAAGGCGCTTCACTAAATTTACTTGGTGCATGCCAACTTCGAGTTTTACCGCATCGGCATTTGTCTGCTTGAAAAATTTCATCGCATTTTTTATCGCTTGCTTTTCATTTGTGTAGCTACCAAATGGCATATCAGCCATGATAAAAGTATTTTTGGCTCCGTTACAAACGGCCTTTGTATGATAAAGCATGGTATTCATGTCCGCACTTATCGTACTTTCTTGCATATTAAAACTCATATTTAAGCTATCGCCAACCAAAATAATATCAGCATAATCATCAAAAAGCTTAGCAAACAGCGCATCATAGGCAGTTATCATTACAATAGGCTCAATGCCTTTTTTGTTTTTTATATCATTTATGCTTAGTTTTTTCTTCTGGTTTTTTTCATTTTTCATTGCAAGCTCCAAGGATTTTTAGCTAAAAGGCTAACAATTTTATCAAATTTTTGCTACAATTACGCCAATTTCTTAAGGACATAAAAATGGGTATATTAAAAAGGCTTGAAATAGATTACTCTTATGATATAGTTGAAGAATTTTTATCTCACTATGCTTTAATGTGCGATTTACTCGAGCCTTTGATAATAAATTTAGGAAGAGCTGATAAATATAAAGATAGTATCTTAGAGCTTACTAGGATTTTTCATAATATTAAATCAGCAGCAGGATTCATGCATCTTGATCCGATATTAAAGCTTACAACTTTAGCTGAAGAGATAACTCAAGAGGCAAGAAGCCTAAAGGGTCCAGCAAATGATAAATTTATAGATTGGTTGCTGCTTATTAGTGATCAGTTTAATAAATATAAAGATGACGTCGAGAACGATTTTGAATATTTTAGCGTTCTTGAGCCAAAAATCATTGATGTACCTACAAAACTTAACTAAATAATTCACTAACCATTTTATTTTTTGGGAGCGACTTGGCTTCGACAGGAGCAGAGTGTGTACGGTGGCACGTCGCTTTGAGCAAAGCGTAAAAAGCTCAAATTAAATTTAAACGCAAACAACGTTAATTTCGCTCCTGCTTACGCTAAAGCTGCGTAAGTTCAGTTGAGCCTTGCTTAGTCTAATTCTAGCTAGGACAAAAGTAAGCAATTTAGCTAGAGTAGGCTCGCAAAGTGACTGCTTGCTAGCTGAAATTTTAGTCTTAGTCTAAATTTTGGTTTTGGAAAGTGAGCCTTTTTAGATGAAATTTTCACTTTTGCTAAGCGTGTAGAGGCTGTATGCATTTTGTTTTTGGACAGGGGTTCGATCCCCCTCGCTTCCACCATTTTATACTTTTTAATTCATTTCAATCTTTTTAAAAACCTTTCAAGAAATACGATAAGAACAACTTTTGATATATATTATTTATTTAAATTGTTTTCAATATTTTTAAATCTTTTTAATTGCCTTTAAGGACTTTTTACGGATAATTTAAAGGATAAAATATTGTCCGCTAAAAAATATCCGTAAAAAATCGTTACTTGATTTTTAGGGGCTTGTGGACACTAAAAGGACAAAAATGCCAAAAATTAACCCTCCCTTGACGGACACAGCTATAAGAGCCTTAAAACCCAAAGATAAGGTTTATAAAAAATCTGACGGACAAAATTTATTTATTTTCATCGAGCCAAGCGGTCGTAAATTTTTTGCACTTGAATACAAAAGTCCTCTTACATTAAAAACACGCCGAATGGCTCTGGGCAATTATCCTGATCTTAGTCTCTCAGCCGCCAGAGAAAAACGCAGAGAGTTGGCCGCTCAGATACTAGATGGCATTGATCCACTAGTAAGTAAAAAGAGTAGTAAAACGACACTAAACGATATCGCTGCAAAATGGCTAGATATAAAATCCGCAAACATAACTCCTAACTACTTAAAAAAACAAAATTTGATTTTTAACAAGCACATTGCGCCGTATTTAGGCGATCGTCCATTGGACAATATAAAAGCAGTAGAAATAATAGACATCTTAAAGATCATAGAAAAAGCTGGAAATTTAGAAACCATCAAGCGTGTATTTATCTTGCTAAATCAAATTTTTAGATATGCCGTCACCTATGAGATAATCGCTCACAATGTCGTGGCCGATATAAATTTCAAATACGCCTTTAAAACCGCAAAACCTAAAAATTTCCCTACTATCACAGATGAAAACGAGATACGCACATTACTCGCGTCAGTAGATGGATATAATGGCGACATAAAAACAAAAGTCGCATTAAAGCTTGCGATCTATACCGCCATGCGCCCATTTAATGTCAGAGCTGCCAAGTGGGATGAGTTTGATCTATCCGCTAAAATTTGGACGGTAAAAGCAGATAAAATGAAAATGAAAGAGGCATTTAGACTACCACTAGCTGATCAAGTCGTAAATTTGTTGAAAGACTATACCAAAATTTGCGGAAGCACTGAAGGGTATCTTTTCCCCAGCACACTATCCAAAAGCCGTCCAATGAGTGAAAATACGTTAAATGCGGCACTAAGACGCATGGGCTACAGCAAAGACGAGATCGTTTCTCATGGCTTTCGTGCGATGTTTTCAACTATGGCCAACGAAAAAAGAAATGAGCATGGCTGCCATGCTGACATCATAGAACGATGCCTTGCACACAAAGACAAGGATAAAGTAAGAGAAGCTTACAATAGAGCTCAAAATTTAGCAGATATGAAAACTTTGATGCAATGGTGGGCAGATTATTTGGATAAGTTGGTAAAATAATGTATAAAATATTGCGTATCATTTTGCATAGAGCATAAATTTAAAAAACTTTTTTATAAATCTTGCGATTTTCAAGATCGCTAAAGGTTTTTGATCAAATCTAAATTGTTATTCATCTAAACTCTCCGCTTTTTTGCGGATAGTTTAGATTATGAGTTTCCTAAAAAACGTATAAAGTTATTGATTTTTTGCGATATTTAAAATATTACTTATCTTGTCATGAAGCTTTTTTAAGGTTTCAAACGGAAGCAAATCTATAATTTTTTCTAAAAATGTTAAACTTGGAATTTGCCCATTAGAATTTATTCTATCACTGGGATTAACGCCAATAGCATCAGTAGCTATTTCTAAAAGTTTATCTCTCAATTCCATATTTCCAGATTCCGCTATAAGACGCTCAAAGCCAATATAAGATGACGCTAAGGCTTCTTTATGCCTATATTCATCAGCTGTTTTTTTGTACTCAGAAATCTGCTGTGTTGAGTAATAAATAAAAAATCCACTAAACACCCACAATGGTAAACTTTTAAAAAAGTCAACAAAACTAAAAGTATTTAAATATATAGCTAAAGCAAAATAAAACGAGAAAACAGCAGCAAATGTTACTATAGCCCACTTGAAAATACGATTCCACTTTTCTACTTTCTTTTCCGTTATTCTTCTTTGTCTCATATATGCTCTAGCTAACCCAGCGGAAGTTGCACCAGGAAGCAATGAATTTATCTTATTCTTTAAATTTTTAAAGTCGTTTTCCCCTTGTTCGATCATATTATTTACATATCCTTTTTTTTCATCCAACAAATCTACCCATGACTTTTTATTATTTTTTGGATCGCTATCATCCGTAATCCCGTTAAACACCTCTTCATAAAAATCTTTTAGCTCATTTATTTTATCTTCCGATTTTTCTATTTCGCTACAAGCAGACTCGAGTTTAGAAACAATACCTTGTATCTGGTTGCCTTCGCTGTCTTTTTGTCCATAAAAATTTTTATATGTTTTTCTTATTTCGTCAGCATCATTACTAGCCTGCCTTAAATTATTTAAAATACTACTTGAGTCTTTTGGCTCTATGTTGCTATCGTTTATATCGTAAATTTCGCTATAAGCATTATTTATTTTTTCTTGGGAATCTTTTACGTCATCCAAGATCCCGTCTATTTCTTGCTTTTTGCTAGTAAGATCATTATAACTGGAATAAAAATTTGCAATATTTGAGCTAACCGAATCAAAAGCGCTGTTTTCAACTATGTCCAATAAGTTGGATAGCGTAGACATTTTTGATTCATCTTCCAAAAAGCGGATAAGCCGCTTTTGCAGTAACACTTTACCATCTTGATTTTCGCTACTCATATTCTCTTCTCCCAATTAGCGGCTTTCCATCTCTAAAATTCTAATTTTATTTTTTTCGTAGTCGTATACTTCTATTTCTACGCTACCTCCTATCTTGGATATGCTTTTAACGTTTACGATCTTATATTTGCCGTCCTTACAGTCGTATATCTCTATATCTCGCCCACGCCTTACTAGATTTCCTTTTCCTATTTCCACGCATTCCCCAGTTTCTAAATCATAACCGCTCCAAGCAAAACAACTTATTGCAACCATCAAAAATAAAACAAATTTACCCATTTTATACTCCTGGTATTTCAATAAAAATAGTAACAATTTAAGAAACTACTATAGCTTTTGCTACACATACTTCTTTAGGGATTTTCCCAGCGTAAGCTAGTATTTTAGCCGCAACGGTTCTATGATTTCCATCGTGTCTAACATATCCTTTCCCGTGATAAATAACTATCTCCCATGTATCATCTTCGTCTTTATCAGCAGTAAAATAATCTAAATGTTGCTGGTTATCAACATCGTAACGTTCAAAACTTGCGGCCATATCTTCATAAACCACAAAAAGCGGCTGATTCTTATAGCCCGGGTGATATGTCCCGATTATATCATCGATATTAATTCTGTAGTTTTTAATAGTAGTAGTGTTATCAAATTTAATATCATCTGGAGCACTCTCAAAGTTGGGTTCTAGACATGCAATTGCCTTTTTATATTGTATGTCAAAAAAATCACGAAATGTCATTGTGTAATCCTTTATATCATATATCATTTGAGCTTTAAAATACTCTCTATTGCTTCAACTCTTTCCTCCAATTCCATATCCTGAAATTCTATGAAAAATTTATCAAAAAATACATATTTTATTATATCTATTTCTTTTTTTGTAGAGATACGGTTTATATTTTTATTTACCGCATCTGCTATTTCATAAGAAAAAATTTCCTTACCTTTAACTGTAGATATCTCATCGAATGTCTTACTTGAAGCTGTTTTTATTATAGTATCTGCTATTACGGGGCGAATTTGAGTTAGGATATTCAAATCTTCTTGTTTTTCTACACCTAGTGAAATTCTTATATATAAAACCTTATTCCCAGATTCATCGAGTAAATTAACCACGATCTCTCCCATATCAAAAAAGAATTTAGATTTATCGATATTTTGAGAATATTTGTTAATTAAAATTTTATGTCTTTCTATGGTCTCTTGTAGTCTATTTTTAGAAAAATCCTTTAAAAATCTTTCTGAATCGTACTGTTGAGAAAAACAAAATCCAAATAACACCAATAGCAAAATGAGGTATTTCAAACTATTTCCTGCTGTAATTATTCTGCGTATTATCGTTGCCGATTTGATTATTTCCACCATTGATTATGATGGTGTGCCTTTTTTCATTATAAAATTTAAGTGGCTTATCCTTTTTTAATCGACGTCTTCTTCTATTTATATAAAATGAAAACAAAGAAATTATTATCATAGAAAGCATCATAAATCCAGCTAATCTATAATGCAAGATTTGCGGATCTGGATAATACAATATATACATGATAAATTTTTCTATGCCACTAAAAATAAAAGCGAGACAATAACTTACAAAACCACCTATCGCTTCAAAAAATGTCTTTAAAATTTCATCTATCACGCTTTACTTCCATTATTATTTTGAGTATTTCCGTCGCCTATTTGATTGTTTCCACCGTGGATTTGTATGTTATATATTTTTGTATCGCCTCTCTTTTTTCTTCCGACTTCTTGAGAAAATTTTACCCATAGCCATACAGGATCATCTTTATCTTTAAAAACAAAATCAGCATCTAAAATTTCATGATATTCGATATCCAAAAATTCTAGAAATTCTTGAGCAGCCAACATTTTGTCATCGCCATACCCTGCGTTACTCTTAGCATCTTCTCTAAAAAGCATTAACTCCTTTACCTCAAAAACGCTAATCTCATTCTCAGTATCGCCTACGCTAAGACCGATATTTTTAGTCCAATATTTTTCGTACTCACTCATGCCTACTTCCCTTTAGTAAATTTTTCCTTTTCTTCCTCTAGACGCTCGATAAATTGTCTAAGCATAGCGTTGCTGCCATATTCATCAAACAGCCTTACAAACTCGCTCCACATCTCGCCTCTATCTATTTCGTTTACGCCGTTGTTTTGCGTATTTAAATTGCCGATCTGATTATTCCCACCTGATATATTTACTCCACTTTCTAAATACTCGATCGGTACGTTTAGTTTGGCGGCAATCTCAAAAAACCTTCCTTTTGGGATTTTTTTTCTAACCTTCCACATATCCAACGTACCATAAGAAATATCAAGAATTTCACACATTTGTTTATCTGTTTTTACTCCGAGCACGGCGCGCACCCTCGCCAAAACAGCCTCCAAATTTTCCATTTTTCATCCCTTTAAGGTAAAATTTGTTAGTATAACCATTGACATTACCAACAATTGTTGGTATAATTACAACATTATTTAACCAAAGCGTTAAAATGTATTTACATTATAGCGTAAAAAGGGGTTTTCGATGGATAAAAAGCAGCACCAAACGCTTGATATTGTAGCCATTACGCAGCGTATAGATGCGGCTAGAAGACTGCTTGACTACGGCAAAAACGACTTTGCCAAACAAGTGCTTAACGTCACTAGGGTCGCCTACTGGAATGTCATAAAAGAGAACAGACCGCCACTATCATGGATCATCCTACTTGCTGACAAGTATGGCTTTTCGATCCAGTGGCTATTTTACGGCGAAGGCGAAATTTTTACCAAAAAGGATAGACCATGACTGAGCAATTTGCCTTAAGCGTTATTGCAGTAGTTGTTTGTGCTTTTGTAGGCGGTGCTATGTTTACGCTTGGCATGTTGGCTTTGTTTTTTAAAAAAAGGAGCTAGCATGAGTGCGATGAGGGAATATGTTCGTGTAGATCACGCTAGCATACTTGAAACATGCAAGAAAAATCTACAAAATTTAAGCTATCTTGACCGCAAGCATGATAGGCATGATCGCTTTAAAATATACGAGCACGCCCTTTTCGTTAAGCAAAACTACCTTTGTCCACACTTCGATGAAGTGGCAGATATATACTACAAAGCACTTGAATGCGCATCGAGTGAAAGCGAGATCGCGGACTACGTTTCAAAGCATACTGGTAAAAACAAAGCTGCAATTTATTTTTACTTTAGGCGTTTTCGTTTTAAAAACCCTGAGTTTGCACATGAAGTCGTAGAAATTTTAAAGAAATTTATAAAAGAAAATAGTCTCTTTTCGGATGTGCATAATGGATAATAATATATTTCAAACGATAAAACAGACAATATCTAAGCATGATTTTAAAGATTTTGTGCAAAGTGTTTATGGTATCGAGTTTAAAAGCGGAAATGCTTATTGTCCGTTTCATGACCATGGTCATAATACACCAAGTCTTGGCATCAATTCTGATTCTAACGGTGCATTTTTTAAGTGCTTTGCATGCAATGCCAGTGGGGATATAACAAAATTTGTTGAGTTAAAAGAGCATCTCTCACCACTTCAAGCAGCTAAAAAAGTTTGTGATCATTTTGGTATACCAAATACTATCAACGCAAAAGAGATGAGCGAGGAAGAGAAAGCAGCCTATGAAGCACACCAAGTCATTTTAAAGGCTGAAAATGAAACTCGTATGAAAAAAGAAGCTGAGCAAAGAGCAAAAAAAGAGATCGCTCTTAAAGCTAGGCTAGCCAAGATAGCTCCACAACTTGTGGAAAATAAGCTTAAAAATTACGATCTTATCAAAGATCAAATTTCAGCACTATTCCCAACACAAGTCAATAACTTTGATTCATATAGCCGCGAACTTATAGGATATAGCTTTGAGCATAAAAGTCTAGCCATCATCATAAGAGACGCTAACGGCGCACCTGTAAATATCAAATATAGAGAGAAATTTGCCTATGACCCACATAAGGGTGAGCTAACAAGCGAGAGAATGCCTGGAAAATGGATAGGCGAAAGTGGCGCACATGCTAGCCCCTTCCCTCTAAATTTTTACGATGACTATAAAGGCAGCAGTGTAGTCATTTGCGAAGGCGAAAAAGACGCATTAAATTTGATGTGTTTTAATGTTTGCGCTTTGACGCTTGGTGGTGTAACTGCTAGCTGGGAAGAATACAAAGAGCTTCTAAGAGATAAGCATGTATTTATCTGGTTTGATCACGATGAGGCCGGATATGAAAATGCGATAAAGAAATTTTATGAGATCAAAGATGTAGCTAGAAGCGTACGAATAGTGCTATTTTATATGATCGGCAAAAACTTTTCAAAAGGTTATGATATTAGCGATTATCTCTATGACCATGCCTTTAAATTTCAAAATGCTAGCCCACTTGAAGTAGTGGCCTTTAGCTGTTTTGAACCGACGAACGTCGTTATAGATGAGATATGCGAATACTTTCCGAACCTTTCGGCAAAGCTTGATAAATTTAAACAAAATCTACCTATCAAAGAATTTCGCCAAATCAAAGCCGAGATACTAGCAAGAGATGAAGAAGGTAATTTTATAAATATCTTTCCAGTAAAAGGCGAACTTGATGACAAGTATGTCGATGAAGTGCTAAATAATGCAAAAGAGCTAGAGAGAAAGATGGGCGAGAGATATGAGGAATTTAAAAAAGCTTACATCCAAAGTTTCCTTCTCACTGAACAAGAGGAGCAAAATTTTGAGCGTTTTTCAAAGGCTTTTAGCGATGCCTTCCGCATAAACAAGACTATGCGAACAAACTATCATCAAACGCATATTACGGATATGGTAGCAAGTCTAAATCAGACTTTTTTAAAACTAGGCTATCGTCTGGGTGAGTATAAAAAGAATTTACACGTTTGGGCAAGTAACCATTTCATGCAGATAGATACCAATGCGTTGGCCAAATTTATTCACTCTCATTGGATGGCTGCTGCGTATGTAGATAAGAAAAAACAAAGCCGTGAAAACGTCAATAAGATAGTCGAGGATCTAACTAGCTTATCACTAGATCTAGATGAGATAAAATCTCACGAATCTCGCCGTGTCATAAATTTATTAAATGGCACGATTTTTATTAGTAAAAATGGCGTTATTACATTTAAGAAAAAGCATGACTATAAAGATGCAGCTACAAACATCTTAAAATTTAACTACGATCCTTCGGCTAAGTGCCCAAAGTGGAATAAATTCTTACGCGATATTATGAGCGATGAAGACGACATAAAAACACTTATGGAGTTTATTGGCTATTGCTTTATTCCTAGCCATGAGTTTGAAAGCTTTTTATTTTTATACGGCAAAAGTGGAGCAAACGGCAAGAGCGTAATCCTAGACACTATTAGAAACTTTTTTGGTGAGGATAATGTTTCATCTCTCCAGCTTCAACAATTTGAGGGGCATCAGCTTTGCGCGCTTACAAACAAGTTATTAAACATTGGCTCCGAGATCGACAAAAACGGCACTGACAAAGGACAACTAGCGAACTTAAAAGCTATCGTCAGTACAAAAGATGCGATAACTATAAACCCAAAAAATGAAGAGCCATATTCACTGCTTCCTAGTGAAAAACCAAAACTTGCATTTGCCGGTAACGAAAAACCAAAAAGCGGTATAGATAATGGTGTTTTTAGACGAATGCTGCTTATAGTTTTTGATAAAGAGGTAAAAGATAGCCAGAAAATAAGAGGCCTTAGCGATCGTTTTAATGATGAGCTAGGAGGTATATTTAATCTAGCTCTTGATGGACTAAAACGTCTTATTACACAAAACAAATTTACTCGCTCTAAACGTATGCAAACTGAGCTTGAAGAGTATAAAGATAGCGTAAATCCACTTCGTACCTTTGTTAAAGATGCGATTATTGCAGATGCCGACTATTTTGTGCCGTCAGTACCACTTTATAAGGTTTATCTAGCATACATGAACGACAAAGGCGGTAAGCCTATCACACAAAAGAACTTTGCTCAAGCCCTACGTGATGAGCTAACCCTTGCTGGTATAAGTTGCTCTTATGGCCAAAAACGCATGTCAGCAAACTATATTGGAGTGGGCGATAGACCAAGATGCTTCTTTGGTTTTAGGGTAAGCAGCGACAATCTCGACTTTGATAGTGTAAGGATAGAAAACGGTGGCGAGCTTATCATAAATCAGATAAGTTACTACCAAGCAAACGGAGCAAAAGCTGATGAAAACTAACATCTCTTTGTGGCTCACAATGATTTTAACTAAAAATATCTACAAAGCGTCCTATGTTAGGGCGTTTGATAGATGTTTTACATCTAATTGGCTCACTTCTGGCTCACGATTTTTATTTTTCTTGAGCCAGCAAAAAGCCGTTTTTATGGGGCTTGGTGTGCTGTTGGCTCACAATCTCGCCATTTTTGCCCCTATATTGTTCTGAAATTATTTTTTTGTTTTTAAAAATTTTTTTCATAACTATATATATAAAAAATGATGAGCCAAAGAGAATTCTTAAGCTATTAAATAACGATAATATCGTATTTAGATGCTAGCTCAAGTTATTTAAACTTATGAGCCAAAGAATTTATAGGATTACGTATTTTAAAGGTTTGGGGTGTCTCACAATTTTTCAAGAGTTGTGAGCCAAGCGAGCCAAAAAAGGAAAATAGATGAAGCAGATGAACGAAACGCAGCAAAAGGCTTTTGAGATATATCTTGAAAGTGCGACGTTTGAGAGCGACTATAAGCCTATTAGCGAAGAGCAGCTAGCTTCAAAGCTTGACGCTCTAGGATTAAAAGGATCGAGCAGCTCTATAAACCGCTGGAAAAAGGATTTTAATTGGGCGCAAGCCTTGCAAAACAAAGTAACTCTAGCTATGAGTGAAGACAAGCAGACTAGAAATTTGCTTCAAAGATCAAGCCTGGAAACCGTGGTTAAAAACACCAAGGTTGATATCGAGCGAAACAATGTCTTGCTAGCTGCTAGCTATGAGATCATGGAAGGTGAGGCAAGGCGTATCGTAGCTAGACAAAGAGAAACTGGTGCAGTTAGCGCAGAGGACTTTGAGAGAGCGAAATTTATCTCTACCCTCTCAGCTGGTAGAAGCGACAAGATGCTAGACCGCCTAGCTATCATGCCGCCAGAGGCTGTTTCAGCTCAGCAGCTTTTATCTCGTTTAAATGGGGTTAAGGTTGAGTTTGAGGACGATGTCATTGATGCAGAGGTGCAAGATGAAAAAGCTAGCTCTTAGGCTTATGCTGGCTTTTACGCTAGTTATTGTCTTAGCGATATTTCAAAATTTAGCAAATTTATAAAGGATAGAAGATGAACGTAGGCTATTTTAAACGCAAGAGCTATAAAAATGCTGATGGCAAAGAGATCTACTACACAGGTGGAACTATCATGATCCCATTTTTAAGACCCATAGAGGTAGTTATGCTTAGCACTAGCGCTGAAGATAGAAAGAAAAATCAAGACTTTCCAGGCTTTCACATTGCGCTTCAAAAGCCAAAAGGCTACGAGGGCGGTAGGCAGATCATAGGCACACTGTGGAATAGACAGAGCAAAGATGGTACAAAAAACTATTTAAGCGGTTTCATAGAAACACCGGCAGTGCCAGGCTATAAAGTATATATAGCTCTTTTTAACGCTGGCGAAAACGCCAAAGATGGCGTGCTATATGATGTCGTTTGGAACGCTCCTAGACGAAGCGAGCAACAAGACGTGCCACCTAGCGACGAGACTACATTTTACGTAGATGATGAGCAGATACCATTTTAAGGAGACGATATGGAAATTTCAATAAATGTAGAAGAATGTGAAGTAGGTGATTTTCTAGATCTCCTAAGTGGCAATTTAAAAAAGCAAAAGATCGTGCATCTTGCAAAAGCTATCGATTCTTTAGATGAGATCTCACTTAAAGATTTAGCCTACTATTTAGACAAAGATGTAGCAAAAGCTCTTCTAGAAGCCATCAATATTTATCATAGGGATTTTTAGTATGGAAACTTTTAAAATTTACGTTTGTAGTCCCTACTCGGTATTTGGGAACGATAAGAAAAAGGCAAGAGAGGTAGCCATCAAGGCGCTAGCAGAAGCCAACGAGTATTTTAACGGCGATGAGAAGTATGAGCTATTTAGCCCAGTTCTAAGTAACTCCGCCTATAGGAATTTAAGCTATAGCGAGGTTATGGCGATCTGCCTAAAACAGCTTGATAGTTGTGGCGCAATATTTATACCTAGTGAAAAAACTTGTGATCCAGACATCACTCAAAGCTCAAAAGGTATTTTGATGGAGATGAACCACGCTTTACTAAACGACTATGCGATTTACGACCCGGGCGCGCTGTTCGGGGCGATTGAAATATAGGATAATAAATGACTACAGCAGAGCTAAAAGACGCAGCCATCTTTGTGATGGCTTATTCGTTTTTAAAGATGGATAGCACGCAAGATCTAGGGCTTTTCATTAATAAAAAGGCGAGCAAATTTATAGATGAGTTGATTGAGATTATGTCGCCTATTGTGCAGCACTACTATGCTTTTAAAGAGCGTATAGAGCTTCAGATAACAGCCCTTGAAAACAAAGCCAGCGTTTGCAAAAGTGATTTTAGCACCACAGCACCACAACTTGCTTGTGATCTGCTCTATCTAAAATTTGCACCAAACAACCGCAAAGGTCAGCGCCTAGCTCCCATACTGGCCGAATTTTACGCTTGCAATAAAGATAAGATAGCGTATATTCTAAATAAAAGTTACGACACGAAATACAGCAAGGAAGCCGAGGACAGCCAAAACCTAGCGTATTTTTACATTGAAAATATTTAAAGGATAAAAAATGACTCCACTTTTACCTATAACAGATCCTATCACGACTAAGCAGGCTTGCGAGCTTTTAAAGTGCAATGCCGTAACCTTGTGGCGCTACGTCAGAGATGGTAAATTTAAAAAATATGCCATCACTCGCAAAAATGTCCTCTACTCCACAAGCGAGATCATGGCATTTCTTGAAGCCTCAGTAGTTTCACCATCTAGAGCTTAGAGCTCTATAAAAGACTGAGCATGAATGCAATTTTGGCCATAGTTATGATAATACTATTTTAGCGCAATTGCATTGATCGCAAGCTCCAACGCTGGCGCGTCCAAGCGGCCGGCTTGCCAAAGAATTTTTACTTATTTTTTATCAGCAGATTAGATAAAAGTGCGTTTTTTTGGGATATTGTCGCCATTTTAACCGCTCACAATATGAAAAAAGTTTGAAAATTTTAAAATTTTTAGTGTGACTGTAGTATTGTATGGCGCAGGCCAAGTGGGTTCATAGCCCCCCCTATCAAATATTTTATGGCCAGCTTTGATCTAGTAAGCAGCTCGCACAAACCAACCAATGCATCACACTCCAGCCAAGCCCACATAGCCAGCACACCCACGCAAAGACCAGTAGGCACATTAAATTGCCTCGTAATTTTTTCGTAATCCTAACCACAAGCGATAAACAATCCACAAATTCCCACGCATTTCGCCCAACGCTCGCTCAAAGCTTTGCCGTCTCAGACGCACCAGATCAAGAACCATACAAGTTTTCATCTCAAAGCTAGCGCGTCCAAACATTCCGCATCATTACGCCATCAAACCATATAACCGGAACTGTAAAAGAAATTTTGACAGTTGAGTTTTTGCACGCTCACGCTATTAAATATTACCACAAACCATACCAAAGCTTAAAAAATAAAACTAATCCACCTTACAAAAAGCCACTCTAACCTTAAAGAAAATCGCCATTTTTCATTAAAAACTAGCCAAATTTGCTCGCTCTAACCTTAAATCACTTCTCTTTACTACACGCAAAAGCCGTATTTTAGGCACTCTTTTATTTTTAGTATTGAAAAGTATAATTTTCATGACTAAATTTTCACACCATTTTTTGACCATTTTTGCCAAACTAACCTTAAGCCATTTTCTGCCAAAAAGCAAAAAAATAGACAACTATCAATGTGCAAATTTTATTTTTTACGCAGTAAATGTCCGGCCAAAATAGACGCCATACACCAAAACAAAGCCAGACCATTCACCAAAAAGCCACCAAACAAGCCAAATCCACGCCAACCGCATATCAAAAAACACAAAAACACGCCAAATATGTAAAAATGGGCTGGGATTGCTCTCAAAAACTCGCACACTCACCCCACCCCGACAATCCATCTCATTACTTGCTTTGGCCGCTACTGGTGTTCGAACTTACGCCACCACTACTAAGCAAAAGCCAATCCGCCCTCGCCGCCGCTAGCCGCCGCTTGCCTACTGTAATAATCCTACGATAGCCCTTTGCTAATCACATGGTAGTTAAGGCGAACAAACCTTAAACGAAACACTGGTCGAATCAGTTTGAATAAAAAATTGATAAAATTGCAGAATAATAAAAGATAAAGGTTAGACATGCAATCCAAAGAGCTTAACGAGCTTTTTTCAAGAGATAGACTAAAAGCATATACTAGCGAAGATGAGCATAGGGCAAATCTACTACTTATTGGCGATCTAGCACCAAAACTTGGTATCATCGAAATCATTACAAGAAATAAAATAGCACAAATTTTAGGAAACATGGATAGCGTTTTCATATCACGCCAAACATTTGGTTATTGGTGTAGAGTGATAGATCAAAACAAAATACACAACGATCTACTTGATCTGCGTGGATTAAATTTATCAAAATACTCTAAATTTAATCGGCAAAGCAAAAGCACTATGCTAAATTATAAAAAAGTAAAGATATGCTATTCGCTACTTCTGACCATTAGAAATAGGGCTTTACATTGGGAAAATCTATATAAGCTAAACACCGATGGCACACCGCGTATATCAACCAACTTAGATGGCATAGTAGTAGGCGTAGACCCTGAAAATTTAAAGCTTTTTATAGATGATATTTTATGCTGTTTTAATGAAGATTTAAAAGGATATCTTGAGTGAGGGCTTTAAAGCGCCCCCGGTGAATTGTAGGTTAATTATAACCGAAATCTTATTAAAAGTAAAGGAGCTCCCTTTACTCTGGAAATCTGATCTTAGAGCTTCCAAAAGAACCGCCACTTTGCCTACTTTGACGCAAAAGCCCTATGTCTAGCTTCACACCGTCGGCACTCGCAGCGTCTTTTATACGCTTAAATTTAGCCTCCGCCCTCGCCTTAGCCTCGCGCAGATCTGCAACACTTAGCTTTGCAACCCTTTCATTGTGAGCTTTTGCCTTTGCCACCTTCTCTTCATCTTTTGAGTTTGGTATCTTTACAGGCACAAACTGCTCATACTCTTTTCGAGCCTTTTTTAGCTCCTTGCCATACTCTTTTTTCTTGTCAAAGCGCCTTACACCAGCACCTCTTGCTATTATACCGCCAAAGCCTAGCTCATCTTTATTGTAGTCTTTTGGCGCGATATCTGCTCCAGTGATGTCGGCCACCGCCTGCGCTCCTAACTGTTGTCCGTAGCGGCCAAGAGGCGAGAGTGGCGGAAAGTAGCTTTTAGTTAGCTCAAGCAACCTTTTTGTCATCTTTACAGTATTAGGATCATCATCACTTTCTATCTTATAGCCTAGCGTACTCTTACCACTTGCTATATTTATAGCCCCTCCTACAAAGCCTCCGTTAAACTCTAGCTTGTCAAATCCATCAAACCTAAAGCCAGGCACCAAGCGGCCAGAGTTAAAATACCAGTTTGTATTACCAACTCTCATCCAGCTTTTTATACCCACAAGGTTTGGTAGTACACCACTCTCTGCCCATTCTGGCTTTGCTAGATTATCTCGCTCATTATCAGTGCCCAGCCACGCACTGCCGCCACCATAAGCCAGCATAGCTTGCATCATCAAAAATCTATCCGGACGCTTTAATGCAGCCTTTACCACCATCGGAGTTGATTTTACGGCATAGTGTAAAAATGGCTGAACCCCCGTTTTATCAAGCATTTTTAGAGTGCCATTGAAGTGAGTAGAATAATCAACATATGAATACTGCGCATCTTTCATCGCAGCCTTTAGCTCATCTGCACTAAATTTGCTAAAGTCATTTACGTCAAAGCCCTTGTCTTTGGCAATAATTTCAAGATTTTTCTTAAACCTAGCTATTTTAAATACCTTATCCTCCATCGAGTATAGATATCTAGCTTTCTCGCCACTCCAGCTACCCTCGGCCATATACGCTTCTTTTAATGCCTTGGTTAAGATATTGCCTTTTGACTCGCTTTGTAAAGGCTTTACCAGACCTTCGAGATCGTTTAGATGACTATCAAGCCCTAGCGAGTTAGCGAGATTCTCCCACTTTTTAAACTGTTTATCCCCTCTCATCCATGCGGCCGTAGTTTTAATTGCTTCATTAAAATCTCCATGCAAAAACGCTAGAGCCATATTTGAGCCAAAGTTATATAAGTGTGTAAAAGGATTTTTTACAGTCACATTTACCTTGACGTGATCAATCAGTTTAAAATACATATTGTTAAATTTCGCCATCTCACGCCCTAGCATCTCAGCCTCAGCTAGGGCTTTAGCGACGTCTTCAGGGACGTATTTACCAGCTAGTGCTCCATACTTCTTTATACCACCGCCTGCACTCTCATCAGACATCCTCACCCACTTTAGCCCCTCAGCTCCCTCAGGTGGCACATCTTTTGAAAATTTATCCGCAAACAGCTTTAGTGTTTGAGCCTTAAGGAGCTGCTTTTTTTGCTCTAGGATCGTGTTTGTGACCGCGAAGGCCGCATCGTCCTCGATCTGCCTTAGTTGCTTTTGCTCCCAGCTCATCTGTTTTCTAGCAAAAAATTTGCTTTGCCTTAGCGCCTTTGCGATACGGCCGTTTTCTTTAGCCTCGTCTAGGTGCTTTTTATAGTAGTGCTTGACGTAGTCTTTGATAACATTTTTTGATTCTAGTGCTCCAGCATCCACTAGAGCCTGCGCGCCGTTATCGATAGTCTTACGCACTTTTTCGTATAGCGGCCTTACGTGCTCAGGCAGCTCGCCGGGATCCATTTCACCATCTAGCGCCTTAAACATCGCCTTTCTATTTTCTAGGCTTAGTTTGCCAAGATACTCTTTAAACTGCCCAGCTTGAGTATATATAGCAGCTGTTGTTCTATGATATTCTCCTAGCAGATCGTCTATATCTTTAGCATGCTCTCTAATATCTAATAACTTGCCAGCAAATGGTATGTTTTCATCAGCCCACTTTGCAGCTTTATCAAGCCCAAGGCTTGCCTTATCAAAGGTATCATCAACCTTTAGCGCCCAACGGTCTAGTAGCTTACCTGATCTTTCTTGGATCTCTTTTAATGGACATTTTTCACTCATTAGCACAACCTCAATCCGTCTTTTATATTTCCATCTTTGTCTAGGTTTTTAGCTTTAAACTCTTCAAATTTAGCTATGGCCACCTTATATCCACTCTGAGCTGCCTTTTTTAGCTTATTTAGCTCGGCAGTCTTTAGTATTGCCTCTTTTTTGATAGGATCTAGCTCATTAAAGTATGCTGCCTTTACTTCAAAGCTCATATTTTTTAGCCTTGCTCTATCTCCTACGCCAGCTAACTCCTGAAGCGCATTCTCTTTTATAGGTATATTATCTATTTGAGACTTTGCGTATGCATCTATTCTTATCTTTCCATCTTCTGCTATATCTATAAAAAATCTCTTTTTATCTCCATCTTTACCTATCTTGTCAAAGTAAATTTTACTATCGCTGATTACTTTAAAGTCTGCGTTTTTTATATCATTTCTTAGGATGGTTAGCTGTTTATTGTTTAAATTTACGCTTTTACCAAGCCCTCTAGTAGCTATCTCTTTTTTATCAAATTTACTTATCAGATCATCTTTAAAATTTGAGTTGTTAAAGCTCTCTTTTTTCATCGCCGCTATACTCTCGTCTAGCTCTTTTTCAACGTTTGGATGCTCGCTTTTTATCTCTTCTATCTTGCGGCTGTGATAGACTTTTTCCTCGTTTTGCTGTATAACGTCCTTACCGTCTGAAGAGTGTTCTAAGGATTTTATATCGCCAGAGCTTCGGACGTTATTGTCCAAGGAGTGTTCTACGGGCTTCACCACAGAGCCTTGGACAGAATCGCTCGGCGTGGCAGTCTTCACGTCCGCTTTGATAGGAGTTTTGTCAAAGTCTGTCCTGCTGGCAAAAGCACTATCTTTTTCAAAAGCGGCTGAAGTGAGATTATCCCTTTTTGTAAAGACATCAGATGATACACTTGATGTCTCTGTGATTTTGGATATAATATGATCGTCGGTTGGCAAAAGAACAGAACTATCCTTTGCGTTAGCCTCAACGTCTTTGCTTGTAATATCGCTAGACTGAACAAACTTAGCGTTTTCCGACTTTGCATTACTTCTATCTCGATACGCTCCCTTTTGTATTTGTTGTGGTATAATTTCATTAGAGGTTAAAGGATGATTATCTCCTTTTGTAAAAGTATCAGATGATATACTTGATACTTTCCTCTCTTTTTCATAAGCTGTTACTATCCATTTATTTGGTGTTTTTTCGCCCATCCAATTATTTTTTAATACGACTTTATAACCATCTTTTTCTATTTGAATCGCTTCATTTTGCCTTATTTTTGTTTGTCCGTTTTTTATCACATCGTCTAAATTTTCAGCCGTTATCTCGGGATGTTTTGCCTTGATTTTAGCCAGTCCATATCCTTGCAATGCGCCTTTTTGATCTTGCCAAACTTTTCCCCAAACAAGATCTATATCGCCTAACTCTTTTCTATAAAAAGCACCTGCTACTTGCCCTTGTTTTTCGGCTAGTAGTTTTTGCACAGCACCTTCACCATTATGATAAAACTCCGCATAATTTTCGCCAAATTCCTTGATTGGCACTATGCCGTTTGTTTTTTCTATCTCGCTTCTTATTTCCTTTATACCTTTATTTGAAAAACCTTTTGCTGTATTCATAAGATTGTCATAAAACTTTGGAGCAACTTTTTTTAGTGCTACAACCGCAGCTTTGCTACCAACAAGCCCCACTAAAAATCCAGCTGCGAATCTATTTGGATTAAAGCTTCCATCTTCATCGATAGAATTTAGTGTGCCAGCAACCAAACCACTTGCTATGTGAGAGTTAGCATTGATATTTCTGCCACCTTTTGGATTATATAGACTTCCAAATTCTCGCTCAAAGTCTTCCATATCAGCATATTCACTCCCTTTTTTATACTCATAGCCGAGTGCTTCGCTGCTTTCAAGATCAGATTTTAGTTTATTAAAAGTAGCCTCATCCATCTTGCCAGCTCTTATCTTTGCGACGTCAGCTTTTGTAGTTAAAAAATCAGCCTTATAGTTTTTTTCATAACCTGCTGGAGTTAGCTTATACTCCCAGCCGCCAACTCCGTCGTTGCTTTCAATGGTTCTGTCAGTTATCCTACTTTTTCCATGCCTTGCATCTTTAGATAATACATTTTCTCTATCGCTTAAGAATTTATCAATATCATATTCATTTACAAGCTTTTTATACTCTTCTTGCGTTTGCCCTACATGTCCTCTTATCTCATTATCGCCGCTTCCTTGTTCTTCCACCATTTGCTTGCTTGCAGCTGTGGCATCAGTATCGCCATCTGTTTTAAAGGCTGGTTGCTGCTCCATTTGCTCATCGCTCTGGGCTGTCCGCTTTGTCTGGCTAGTGCTTGAAGTATTGCGTCCGCCTTTGCGTAATATCTCCTCATCGTCTCCTTGTCGTTCTCCTGTTCGGCTTGCATTATCGCCGATATCAGAAACGCTATCTGATAATCCGTTATTTTTTGCTTCTTCATTGACAAAACCACCCCCTAATTCATCTCTATCTCTGATCTCGTTAGCTATTTGTGCTTGAATTTTATTCTCATACGCCTGGGCCACTTTTGAATTTGCATAGTCTTTGGCAATGTTTATATCTTTATTTATGTATGCTTGTGTAAAGGCCTGCACACTCTCATCACTAAAACCTCTTTGTTTTAGCCTTGTGGCATAAATTTCTGGAGTATAAGCCTGTGCTGCAATATCTTTTTCAAGCGCATAAAATATTCCTTGTCCAGCAAGTCTAGCATCCACGTCTGCTCCGTCGTTATAGGCTCTAGTGTAGTTTATTTCATCTGCACTTGGCTTAAATTTAGCATTGATTAGCTCCCTAGTCGCACTTGGTGACATACCTTGTTTTTGATATTCATTAATGGCTTTTTGTGTATCTGCGTATCTTATGGCTGATTGCTCTCTTGCATTATTTATACTAGCTTGTGCGGTTTGTATCCGCTCACCATAAGCTTTAGCGTAGTCTCTTTGGATCTCGAAGTTTTTAAATTTAACTATATCTGCATAAGTGTCTGCATCCGTCCAGTCGCTTTTTTCTTTGCCTTGCATAGCCTCTTTTAATACATTTGTGGCCGTATCTTCATCAAGCCCAGCCTCTTTTGTGGCAAACTCCCCAGCAGTCATTGTCTGAGCCTCTTTTAACTCAGCGCCCACGCCATCTCCACTGGCACTATTGCCGCCGTCTAAAAACTCACTATTTTGAGCATTGTCTATCGCATCAGCCTCATTTGCCACCCTACTTGCTTGACGCTTTGCTATGAGCTTACTTATGCCTTGGATGCCTTGATCTATTGCGTGCCCTAAAACAAAACCACCAGCTGCACCGTAGCCTATATTTTTCAATGTCTCTTCATCGTTTTTACCTTCACCAAGAGCCATTACACCACCGCTTGCTGCACCAGTACCTGCGAAAAATAAGGTCTTTTTACCAAATTGTGCTAACTTGCTACCTTTGCTAAGCAGTCCAGCTCCACCTATAAAATTTATAGGATCGCCAACCATCTCTGTGCCTATTTCAGCTAAACGGCTACCCCATGACGTCTCGCCAGTAGCCTTTTCGTAGTCATCTCGCATATTCTCAACATTTTTTATCCTAGGGCGCAGAGAATTTTCTAGGCCATTTTGATAGATATAGTTTCCATCTTTATCACGCTTACCTTCATAAAATGGATTTATAAAGTCACCAACTCGCTCAACAGTGTTAGCTATACCTGCAACCGTCTTAGCAGCACCAAGAGTCCAGCCATGTTTTTTTGGGCCAAAATCTTCAAATTTTTGTGCATTTTTAGCTTCTTCCTCGTTGATATCTCCGCGCATGATGCCTTGAACCAACTTGCCGTCTAGCCCGGCGTCAGATAGCTTATTTCGTTTGGCTTGCTTATCGGCAGCATACTGACGTTTAGCCATATCTGTGATCAGGCTTGGCAAAAAGCCCATGCTTTCTAATTGTGCTATCTTTTCATCGCCCAAATATTCACGTATGGTAATAGCCATTTACATCTCTCCATCATCACCAAAAATAAGTGGCTTTTTCTTTGATAAGTCTTTTTGTCTATCTTTATATTCAGCCTGATTGCCTTTTGCCTCACTTCTAGCAGATGATTCCCTTGTTAGCTCATCTACAAAATTTTTATTAAGATAGTATCCATCTTTGGTATTTCTTGCCACGCCAAGGTGTGCATATTCGTTATATGTAGCCGCGTTTACTTTCACCCAGTCATCATCACCTGTGGCAGCCTTATTTTTACTAAAACGCTGCATTATATTTCCTATGGCCAGAACCTCTGCATCGCTCTTGCCCTTTGTCTCATTTGGGAAAAATTGTCTAAATGCCGCTACATTAGCAGCATCTTCTTGTTTTTGTCGCTCTATTTTATCGGTACGCTCCTGTGCTTGCGTGTTATAGTAGTTAGCTTGAGTATTGACCCTGGCCCAGTCTACAGCCCTATCTCTATTTGCTCTTAGCTCATCTATACTTAGCTTTTTCTCATTAAAGATGCGGTCTTTTTCGTCTTTGTCTTTTTGATACGCTAGCTCATCACCTCTAGCCTTCATCATTTCATTATGTGAATTTTTTCTAAAATTTAGCTCATCATTTCTAAAAAGTTTTTCTTCTTGATACCTTTTGTTCTCATCATCTATCTTTTGGCGATTTAGACCTATATCTGCTATATCCTTTACACCATTTGCAACAGCACCAAGAGCTGCAGCATACCCAGCCTTAGGACTTAGCGGACTTAATTCTGGACGTCTTAAAAACTCTATATTAAAGTAGCCCATTCTTCTTTTTCTCCTCTTCTTCCTTATCACTCATGCCAGCTGCTGATCTAGCCCAACCTTGCTCTAAATTTTGCTGCATCTGCTTTTGGCGTGCTTTCTCATCTTTTAAAATTTGCAGATTTAGATTGTAGTTTTTCATGGCTAGATCATTTTGCTTTTTAGCTTGCCTGCCTTGCTCTACCGCACTCCATATCCCAGCACCAGCACCAAGTAACGACCCAAATGCTTTTAGTCCATCTGCATTTTGGCTAGCCTTATCTCCTAAATTTTTTAAAAAATCCCACATACTAAGCTCCTTTTTTTAGTGATATTATTACTAGCTTATTTCCTAAAAAACATATATTTTTACTATCCCATAGCTCCGCCACTAGCACTATTTCTACCAGCGCCGTTTCTATCATGCGAGCTATTTCTACCAGCATTGCCATGTTTTTCTGCCTGTCTTTGTCTACTTTTTTCACTACGACTCATACCTGAAGAGCTACCACTAGAACTACCATGTTTCTCAGCTTGCCTTTGTCTACTCTTGTCGCTACGACTCATCTTTGAAGCTTTATCAAGATCCCTGGCCATACTCCTAGCCATACCCAAAGCACTATCTCTTTCTTTCTTGTTTAGTCCCTTTTCTTTACCACTTACTAGATTGTCGCCAACTTGACCTATATACATTCCAAATTTAGTTTTTATGCCAGCTATTTGCCCAGTTCTTTGATAGCTCTCTTTATCATATGCCAAATCTTTTGTTGGTACACCACCAAACATAGATTTTACTCCATCCAAAAAAGATAAAGGTGCTTCATATATCCCATGACCTATCTCGTTAAACCCCGCTATATCACCACCAAAACCATAGCTTATATCAAGACCACTAGCTACTTCAAAGGCTTCATCTAAAACAGAGCCTAGTACCATACTAAGCCCTAGCGTAGCAAATCCAGCTTGCAGTCCTAAAGCTTTACCTAAAAGCCCTGCGGCCACATCTGCAATTTTTGCAGTTGAGACTTGACTTACGACATCTGCTACAACAGCACCACTTACCTTTCCATCATAAGCCCATCCGGCAACTATCGCACCAATAACTCCAAATTTGGTATATGCTATATTTTGCAAAGTCTGTTTAAAAAAGCCCTTTTGCCTTTGCTCCACCAACTCTCTAAGGAAATTTCCATCAGTGGTAGTTCTTTTACTAATAGATTCATCATCCATAGAAAAACCCATCTTACCACCGCTTTTTTCATGTAGCCTATTGGCTAGCTTTACTATCTTGTCGGTATCTTCACTTATCTCATCATATATCTCTTTTTCTCGTCTCTTTTCATCGGCTGTTTTATAAAAGATTATTTGCATAGGCATCAATGCAAACTCAACAAAATCCTCATTGAGCTCCATCATAGATGAGATCTTATCTACAAAAAAAGGTAAAAAGATAGAAGTGTAATTTATATTAGAAGCCCTGCCGATTACGTAAGCAGCACCAGCAGCAAAGGTGTTAGCATAAAGTTCTCCACCAGCTAGATAGCTAAATGCATCATCTGGTTCTTTGTTTGTTATGTTTAATTCATCATTAAAGGCAATAAACTGGCTCATTTTACCAGCCTCGCTTTGCTTCGCTTAGAAATGCCCCCTTTGGAGTCGCGTTGCTCATTTTATTTTAGGTAAATTAAAATTTTTTACCTTTTTAATATTTATACCAGCTCTTTTGATAATCTCATCTATTATATTAAAGAGGTATTCAAACATATCAGAAGGTACGCTAAGATTTCCATTAGAAACATTTTGCATAAAGTCACCAGTCATCATGCCAGCCTTTATTATTCTATTGTCATTTATCTGCTCTTTTATGGCCAATTGTTGCTCTTCAGCTAGCTTAGTTTCGGCCTTTGTCTTTTCGGTTTGAGCCTTTGTAAGCTCTATTTGCATCTGTAAATTTTGTTTATCAAGCTCTAGCCTATCTCTAAGCCCTTGGTTTTTGAGCTCCAAAGCTTCAAGCTCTTTTTCTAACGTTAAAGCCTTGGTTGCAACATCGCCGGCTGCATCCATTGCTTTTGTTGTAAAGGCAATCGTCATCTCAGCCATAAGCGAGGTTATAAATTTAGCCCTAGCATCATCTGTTATTTGAAAGTTATCAAACTCACTTTTTATATGAGCTAAAGCCTTTTGATATATCGAGCGCTCGCCAGTACTACTTGCCAAAATTGCTTCAAAATTTTCTACAAAATTATCTTTATAATTGATCGCACTCATGCTAATCCCTTTCTTATTCTGTCTAATTTATTTATTTTTAACTTCTGTACATTTACCTCTTCTTGCAAACCACCAACAGCCGTCTTAATACCATTATTTTCTATATCACTTATCCTGCTAGATAGCGCATTTATGGCATTATTTATATCACCAAATGAGCTCTCGTAAGATAAAACCTTACTTTTTAGATCATCTATTTGAGTCTGTTGTTTTTTTATTTTTTCATCTAATTCTTCAATAGTCATACTGCCTCCGCCCTTCTTCTCCAACCATTAGCATAGACTCTCAATTTTGGATTTTGTTTAATTAGCATGTTGTAGTGTTCAAGCTCCGCTCTATCAAACTCTTTGTCAAATTTCTCTTCATCTACTTTATTTATAGCAGCCAAGCTTATCTCACCCATTATGCCGTCATCTACTACACCAGCTATTCGTTGTGCGACTCTTATGGCAGGTTTTGTATCGGCATTTACACCAAATATAAACATTTCATTGGCCTTTAGCTGACTATTAATTTCACCAAGCCTCATCCTATCCCAATACTTTTGCTTGTAAAATTTCCAAACTTCATCACGAAGATCCTTGTTATCAAACAGTACCCTTGATATTTTTTCGATATCACCACCATAAGCTAACGCAGCAAGTATCTCATTCCAACCTTTCCAGCTTGAATGATACTTTTGATATATCCCCATAAATGTCCACTCACGCTCGGTAGGATTTTTGTGTAAAGCTTTTTCAGGGCGACTAAACTCTAAACTCATTAAAATTTGAAAAGCGTTGTTAAAATCTGCCATATTCACTCCTTGTGTTAATCTTTTTAAGATTTTTTAACACATTGCTTTGACGTGTTAAAATTTTCATCAAATACCCCATCGCTAGCATCGCGTAAGCGATATGCTTCGCTCACTCGCTTGCGCACTGACGACGTCGTCGTCCTCTAAAGGCGCTCACTCTCCCATAACTCTACTCCATACGGCGCATCTGGTGCGCTGTGCTTGCATGCCTTGCAATATCTCACTGCTTGTCATCGCCAAATTCCTCGTGTTTAAAATTTCCGCCGTAGTCGTCATAACCATCGTATCTCCTTCCAGCCTTGCTTGATACAAAGTCTCTAACAAATATCAGTGCCTCACTTCCCATCCAAGCACCCACACCACAAATCGCAAAACTCACATGTTCGTCCTTGGCAAAAAAGTAAGCTATCTCATAAACTACATATGCACTAAAACAGCCATCCCACGTCCGTTTGAGTAAAATTTTTATACCTCTACCACCATTTTTTATAAAAGCGGTGATAGATCCTGCACAACCTATGATTAATACATAAAACAAATAATGTAGTTCCACGGCTATGCTCTAAAGATACTAACTATCTTTGCCGGACTCAAAAGAACATTTACTACACCTTGAGTGATGGCCAAAGCTGTGAGCTTCATTTCTTCATTGTAAAAAATATTGCCGTAAAGGCGGTACAGGGCGACACTAAACACCACCATAAATAAACCGCCAAGTAACAGCACCAAACAGCGCCTAATTTTGCTTTTTGGTTTTGGTAGTAGCTTAATCTCACTCATTTTTTTCTCCCATTTTTGCTACCGATGCACTAGATTGCGGTACATTTGCATGCACACATTGCCTTAGAAGATCTTCGCAGGCTTTAAAATACTCTGCTATCTTTTTTTGATTGTCAGGATCGCTTCTATCTCGTTCTGGTTTTTGTGGCATTTTGTCAATGCAAGATACTGTGATATATACCTCTTGATATTCCGTTTGCTTAATGATTTGCGGCTCTTTACTTGCACAGCCTGAAAATATAGCAACAAGAAAAAGCGTGATCTTAACGTGCCAGCTCATCAAATATCCTTTCGCAACGCTCCAACTTCTCTTCGCAACTTTGCGTAACCAGTGGCTTGATACCATCAAATTTGCTCTTAGCTTTTTCTTGTGTCTTTTTTACATCAGGTTTTTTTATTTCAAGCTCTTTAAATTTAGCATTCTGCAACTCTATCTTTGCGTTACACGCCTCGAGGTTTGCTTTAACAACTGCACTAATTGCCTCTTTTAGTGCCAACTCATTTTGTGCTTCTTTTAGCTCAGCCTTAGCGTCTTTAATGCTGCCTTTTAGACTATAAATTTCAGACAAAAGCCCCAGCATTACACCAATTAGCCCTCCAATTACGATTAGCCAAAGTTTATTTGCAATTAAGAAATTCATTCTACTAGTACCCAGTCAGTAGCAAGAACGTCTGTTTGGCTAGCAAGCCACGACTCATTGGCATCGCTTTAATCTCTTTCATTCCTATGTAGTTTTGCATTGTGTTTCCTTTGTTTTATAAAATTTACAAAAAATACAGCCGTCAATAGACGGTAACTATGATCACCAAATTCTTTATGGACGGCTTCACTATTTAACCCTTTTAAACGGATTTACACACCAAACACTTTTAAGCACCTTCTTATCATCTGCTTCAAGATATGTGCTTTTGTTCTCTTCATTCATTCCACATATATCCATAAGCTTCCAGCCTAGATATATCCTGCAATAAAACTTAGATTTGCCATATCTTATTTCTTTGTAATAACCAAAACACTCACGTCCATCTTTCATCTTGCAAGTCACTAGACACTGGGTGCTTTTTACTCCTTTGTTTTCTGTAGCTAGAGTATCGCCTACGCTTTTAACACTGCTTGCATCTATATCTTCAATCCTGACGCCTAGATACTTCGCGCTAAAGTTTCCTATCCTGTTACGATATAACCAACAAAGCCTAGCCCAATAAGTTTTATTTTTGCCGTTTGGGAAATGCTCGTTTTTCCAGCCATCGTCTCCGTTTATGCCGTAGTCGTTCTCATCAAACCACGCCGCCCATTTAGGCAAATTCTCGCTTTTCTCATCGCAAGCTAGCAGAGCGATAGGTACTACTATAAAGTGTAGTATCTCGATAGGTAACTCAATAGCTATGTTTTTAAGAATTTGTAGTTTTTGCTTTTGGTTTAGCTTCATCTTTTACCTCGCTTTGATATTTTGGGCACTTTGGACACTCGCTCCAAGTGCAGTTACCATCTTTGTCCAGCCTTGATGCACAGATTTCGCACCTTTTTATTCTTACTCTCATTTCAGCCCCTCTCTTTGAATTATTAACTCTTTATACTCCGCCCTTAAGTTTTCAAGCACGGCGTTATTACCAATAATTAGGGCGTGGCGTATATAGTTTTCGCACTCGGCGATCTCGGCTTCGATCTCGGCTAGTTGTTTTGCTTTTTCATCTATTTTAGGAGCTAGAAGCTTATTTGCTTCATATTCATCAAGTATCTTATACTCTGTGTTTTCTGGCAGGTCATTTTTTGCTATCTGCTCTATACTAAAAATATCTAAAGCCTCTTTTGTTGGGGTAATTATTTTGGTTATTCCGTTCTCTTCATAGATTATCTTTTTCATCTTTTAACCTTTTTATTTTGATTTGATAAAAATCATTACTTGAATCCTAGTTTCATCTGAAAATGATGCCGCACCATATCCAGTGATTATTCTCAGACTATCTCTTTTTATCCCTTGATATTGTGGATGAGCTACGTGGTTTGGTCCAGCAGTATTAAATGGCTCCAATGACGTGAAGATATAGTAGTTTGTATCCTCCATTGGTTTTAAGAATTTAATTGTATAGTCGCCTGCACCGTTTTTGACAATACTAGATATATTTTTACTATCTATTATGCTAACACTGCCCTGCCCATTAAATATAACTCTAGCAGCGCACCTAAAATCTATCTGTGAAAATAAATCGCTCACGGCTTTTTCAGTTACCGCTGCATCCTCTTGTTTGGCTGTTATGGCATTTTTAAGCTTCGTGATGCCTGCTTTTGTTTCGGTGGCAAGTATTGTTTTATCGATTTGCCCAGCTATTGGAGTATTTACGTTTTTGACCTTGATGATGACCACTACCGCCATATTGCAGGGGCGAGTTTCGTTTGCAGGTTTAGATGTTGCAAATATTGGTTTATCTTCCTTACCTGCAACACTTTTGTAAGCTATATCATCACCAGTAGTAGAATATGTATATTGAACAGCTCTATAATCGTTTCCTGAGGTGCCATAAACATTTCTATTACCTAAGTTATCTGGTACTATACTTCTAAGCTGTAAACCATTTACATCAATAGCGTCTTGTTGCACCACGCCTAAAGAGGCAGCGCTGCCTCCAATAGAACGCATAAACTTGCCGTCAGAAAAGTTAGGCAAGTTAAAGTTTTCGCCTGAGCCACCGTATATGTAACCTAATACGTTAAATAGCTCTGCATATTCAGACTTCTTAAGGCTTCTGCCATCAGCTATTAAGAACCCAGCAGGGATCGTTTTTTGGCTTGGATAACTTAGGTATGCACCTATTGGCAAGCCATCCGTTAGCTCAGTTTTTAGAGCAAATTTATTGTCACTCTCAGATTTAGTGTATGCGTCTATCTTTTCATTTTTATTTAAAAAAGTCTGCTCGCACCACTCTTCATTAGCTATGACATGCCATATTTCTTTATTTTTACTAGGGTTTTTATTTGTATTTTGTATTTTTGCCTGATAGAGCTTACTATTTAAAACACTAATGGCACCAGCAGGATACTCTAATGTAGAGTTCCAAGGAGTTATGCCATTTTTATGTATAGTGCTAAATTTTTCATCTACTACTCCTTTTGCTTCATTAAAAAGATCCATGATTTTTTTTGATGAGAATGTAGAAATCAAAGCCTCTGCACTATCGTTTATTGTGCCGCTTTTTAGAACCTCTTCTATTTGGGCTTTTAAAGTATCGAATGTTTTTATTATTTCGGCGATTTTATTATACTTACCATCAAAATCTTTTTTATTTGTATCAAATATTGCTTTATCTGCGGCTACTGCTTCGCTTATTCTTTCTATATTTGTTTTTATTTTTCTCAGCTCTTCAGGCTCTATTTTTTCAAGCTTTTTGCTAACTCCTAAAATCTCTTTACAAATTTGCGTAAATTCTTTATCCGCCATTTTTTCACTCCCCTAAAATTTTCTTGCTCATTAGCCTATCAAGCGCTCTTAAATCCTCTCTATCAGCATGCTCGCCGTTTTCTAAAGAAGCTTCGCTTTGATAGGCGATAAATTGATATATAAATTTCCTATATCCAAGCTCATCGCTATTTAAAATTTTTTCCGGATGCTGCAAATTGTCATTTACTCCATAGACTATATTGGCCATGTAGTAATCAAGTCTTTTTATAAAATTCTCATCCCATGAATAGTAAGGATCTAGCGCATAATCTATTTTATAAGGCTTTAGCCAGCCCTTTATTCTAAGAGCCTCGGTCAAATCATAAGCTCTTTCGTCGAAGTTGTTTAGTTCGTATTCGCATAAATTTTGTAGATAAAATTTATGATATTTTGCATAAAACTCGGCGTGCGCCCTTTTTTTAGCTACTCCGTAAACGAGTGCCTTTAAAAGCGATTCGTCAAGAAAATCGACTACATCTTTTTCGTTTTTAGGCGTGTTAAATTTCCTCACGAAACGTCTTTTATCTATATGATATTCGACGTCGAAATTTCTATGATCTATCTCTATCATTTCAAGAGGCGTTACCGCACGCGATATATCTGCTGCTGTCTCTTCCACTAATGATTTTAATTCTTCAAAATCAGGGAGTTTTATATCTCCCCTAATAGATACCTTCAAACGCTGCAAAAACGCCTCATAATTCATTTTTCACACCTTTAACTTTTTAAGCCATCCAAATGCTACAGGAGTACATACACGAAGTGTAAATTCACTAATAATCTCTTTTTCTACAGCATCGTTGCTAGTTGGAAGCTCTCTAGTCATCATTGGACGCCAATTTACTTTAAAGATGTCATCAGCTCTAAAGGCAATGATCTCATTTTGATCTAAGAATGGATTTAACATAACCTTTACATCGCCGTAGCTAGTTCTAATGGCAAGTAGATCCTCTTCTAGGTATTTTTGTGTGATATTGGCTTGTTTTATCTTGTCGAGAATATCTAGCAGCCTATCATTTTGCTTATCATTTACCATTAAGAATTGATAAGGCCTACCTTTGCTCCAGCCGATTTTTAGTAGATCTCTAATCATTTGCATAGTTAAGTCTGTATTGTTTGCATCGATTGTATTATTTGCGGTAGAAAAACTTTTTAATCCACCACATTTTCCGACTACAGGAGAACCACCACTATTTACTCTTTGTACAGCTGTCTGAGAAGAAAGCAAAATTTTCTCTATGGACTTTTTATGTTCTACGGAAGCCATCTCGCCTTGATTAGCTAGAATGCCTCTGCCTGCTACATCTTTGGCCGGCTCTTGTGATCCAGAAACTCCGTATGTATTTTTAACTATTTGAAAATGATTGCTTAGAGTATTACCAACAAAATACTTAGCTGTTGCTTTAGCTCCACCTTCTGCATGCGCATTAGCCGCGTCACCATCAGGCAACTCATCATAAAACCATTTATGTCCTACCGCCACGCTCGTACTTCTATCCGCGGGTGCGGCTGTGCTTATTGCACTATAAAAAGGCGTAGATTGCCATCCTATTTGTTTTATAGTGTTTTCAAGTACTACACCCTTACTGCCAAAAGCCTCTTCAGCAGTTACTAATCCAGTTTTTATAGCCATTTTCTTTTACTCCTTAAAATAATCTTGCATATAAGGCCTGCTTCTCGCTATCGTTAGCCTCACCCTTGTTAATCTTACCGATGAGCTCTTTTACGCTCACACCACCACCAGTCCCCCGTGCTATGTCAAATTCATCATCAACTTGTGCTTGTGCCTTGCCATGGAAAAATTTTAGATAGACGTTTTCAATCCCTACTGGAGTCAGTAGTACATCACCAGTGCCAGGGTTTTTCTCATCCATCTCTAAAATTTTGTCTGTGACTTTTTGCATATCAAAGTCCGGATAACTCTTCCTAAAATCCGTCTCCATCTGCGAAAGTTGCGCGGCTTGGCGCATTCTTTGAAAATCCGCATACTCTTCTTTGTTGAGTTTTACTGAGTCATCAGGCTGCGGAGTAGCTGGTGCTTTAGTCTCTGCCTGTGCCTGTGGTTTATCTGCGTTTTTTAAAGCAGTTTGGCCTTCTTGCGTCTGTGTTTCTTCCGCAGCCGCTACACCCTCTAAATCTTGATCATAGATCCCATCTAAATCCATTACTCATTACCTCCTAAATTTAAACCTTGCGACTCATTTGTCTTAGGAGTGCTATCAGTCTTATTCTTGTCCTCCTTCTTGGTCGCTTCTTTTAGTTTTTTATTCTCAGCTTCAAGCTTTTGAATTTTTTGCGATAAAGCTAGATTTTCGCCAGCCAAATCACTCACGCGGTCTTGTAAGTTTGCACACTCCTCTTTAAAACGCTCTGCCTCACCTTTTGCCTCTAAAATTTCAGCTTTCAAGCATTCAATTTCGTTTTTAGCTTTAGCTAGCTCTGGTGCGAGATTTTTTGCGCTAGATGCGATTTCTTTCAGCTCGGTCTCGGCCGCCTCGTTTTGTGGCATCTCTTCCCACTCTTGCTCACCTATAATGCTTACGGTGGCAAAGCCATCCTCGCCCTTAGCCCTAACCACAACATCGCCGATGTTTCCACCGCTAATCTGCCCCTCTTCTTCGCCTTTTTTATAGACACTAAGTCCGTTTGTAGCCAAAGCGACGATAACACCAAGAAACTCGTATTTGTCCTTATATGCCATTTCTTCTCCTTTAAAATTTTTATTATTTTATTTACCAGTATCCTAAAAAACATACAAAACTCCTTGCCTAAGCAAAGCCAAACTATAAGCAAGATGGTTGTCCTAATCTATACTTTTTAACACTAAATTCCACCGTTTGCCAAGGCCGCCATCTCCATATCTTCTTCACTAGGTTCGTTTTTTATTTGATCTTCTTCCTCTTGCGTTGCAGCTTGTGCTTGTGTAGCTTCTTGCATCGCCATCATCTGTGCCATAGCTTGATCAACTTGCTCTATTGGCGCATTTTCACCAAGGATTAAAGTCAATACTTCTTTGACGATTTCGCCCGTTATTTGCGGCGAGCTTATTTGATTTTGGGCTAGCACGCCCAGTAGCCCGTTTAGTTGATTGATTTTTACTTCATTTGCTATCGTCGTGCCGAAATTTACGGAAATGTCAAAGTCTAAGCGGTTCGCCTTTCTTTGCGCAAGCGTGCCGATCGCGTCTATCACGCTCTCGTCTTCGGTGATTTTTACGAATTCATCGTCGCTTACGAAGCGATAGAGCAGCTCTACGAAGTGCTGCGCATAGCTTGAGAGCATAGTTTCTAGCAAGGTCTGCATCATGCTCTCTATTCTCATCGAGCTTGCGGCGTTCACCGTTTGTAGCGCACCCATAGCACGACGATCGCTCGGGCTAGTTTGCCCGGTCATCACGCTATTTACGCCCGTAGCTATCTCGTACTCTTTGCCGAGCATATTTATCTCTTCGCTTAACTGATACGTAGGCGGCACCGGAAAAGGCATTATCACGTCGCTCACTCTAGCACCCATATCCGTTTCCACCCTGATGACCTTTTTCCTTGCCATCACGTCGCTTACCGCCACTGCGCCCCTAGTTTTATCCACTACAAACGACGGATCTATTTGATTCTCGGTGATGTCGATTTTTTGATTGCGCTTGATGTTGTATTCTTCTTGGATTTCTTTAACGATTTCCGGCACGCACGAGCCGTATACGGCGTTTTCCTTTTCGCGCATGCTCTCCTCGACGCTAGGCATCGAGTCTATACAGTAGCCGAAGTGAAACGGCAGAGTCGAAAATTTCGTCTCTCTTACCAAAAAATCATTAGCAAAGCTCTTTAGCTCCCACATCTGTCGGCCGTTTACGTAGATTTTTTTGTAAATATCCTTCATCTGCACCCTCTGGCTCCACTCTGCCTTTGAGCCTAGGATGAGCTCTTTGTCTTTGCTTTTATAAAATTTCGTTTTGATTTTTTCTTCGACCTGGCGCACCGATTGCCGCCACTTGTAGCAGACGTATTCTATATCGTTGATGTCGCTTGCGTATTTGTCAAAGGCTAGATCTGTGATGGGGATAAAGCGCGTAGCGATATCGCCTTGCTCTTTGTCATAGAATAAATTTACTATACCAAGAGGTAGGTATAAAGCGCTCATGACAGCTTTACTTAAACCAACGCGATGCTCTTTTTTCTTCCATCTATTTTTTAATACAGCAGTAAGTGCATTTTGCAAGATTAGATCATTATCGCTTCTACGCCCAACACGTGTGATCTCTATCGGACAACGATCACTCATAAAGCTTGTTTTAAAAATTGCATGAATGATAAAAATGGTGGTTTTTATTAGTGGGATGTATAGTTTAGAACGGCTTCTCTCAGAGCTTTTTCGTTTTGTAGTGCGGTTATCTTCACCCTCATACTCAGCACGAAATGCTCGCTCACATTCTAGGAATCTATTTTTATGCTGCTCAAGATCACTAAATGCTTGTTTAATTAAATTTAAGTCCTCATTCATAGACTACTCCGTTTTTTACGTGTAGTCTAATCTATGGTTTTCCTAAAAAACGTATAAAACTATTTTAATGAGATTTTTAACGAGACTCTTTAATTTTATTACAGTAATCTATAAAATTTATGAGAGTTGATTGCCTTTTCATAATATGATTTTTATCAATTAAGGCAGCCGAGAAATCTTTTTTATAACAAAAAAGATTATTATTGTTAAAATGCTTCTTTGTATTTTCAAAATCTCCGCCATGTTGTTCTATTTTATTAAGGATATCTGGTCTAGATTTTATCTCGTCACTATTTATAAACCCAAGTCTACCCCTAAGGTCATTACAAAATGGATCAAAATGAGCAGACAAAAATGTTTCAAACTCTGGATATGTTAAAAAAATATTGTTTTGCTTGTTAATCTTTACAAGCTTATCTATTAACTCTTCTAGATAACTTAATTCTACTTTATTATTCGCTGCTCTATCCAGATCAACAATTACTAATATAGGAGTATCTATCCCCCTATATTCAGCTATCTTATTTAAAAAAGATGCATAGTTGCCATTGCATATATTTTCTATATCTAGCTTAAAACTACTATCTAATAATTTATTTTTCAACTCTTTTAAATAATTCTTTTCTGTTTGCCCTTCTACTAAAACTATAATTTTAATACTAGCACTTAAATTTTTACAAAGTTTAGTTTTGCGCCTACTCATAATCGCCCCTAAGATAGTTTAGGTAAGCTTTTCTTCTATAACTTATAGGTTCAAACTGATCTAAACATGTTACTTTTGTATCGCAGTTTTCTTTAGATACTATATATAACTGAGATGGATTAAGAAACGATGTATCAAATATCATTGGATTGTGCGAGCTTAAGATAAATTGCGCTTTTTTATTTTCTGACGAGTTAATAACCCCATTTAAAATTCTTATTAAGGCTTTTGTGCTTATAGAGCTATCAAGTTCATCTATAACAAATATCATATCGTTTTTATCTTCAGACAATAAAGATGGCAATATGGATATGATTTTTTTAATTCCATTGCTCTCTTCTTCAACAGGAAAATCTCTATTGTCTCTTTTTAAAATCATGCAGTATCTATTTTCATCTATTTTGGAAAAGATATAATTTTCTATACTCTTATCTAAAATTTTAAGTATTTTTAAAAAAATATCGCGATTACTCTCTATCTGGTCTTTAGCAAAAGTAGGAAATGGGACTATAGTAGCAGAAAAATAACTTCTATTTCTGAGCATTGTGCCAAGTACTCTATATGTTCTATAAATTTTACTTTCAGCCGATCCTACGACACACCCTTGCAAAAAGTTATCTATTTCTGGTATTTTGTTGTCCTCTATCTTTTTTAAAATTATCTCCTTTGATTGAACTGATAATATATCTCCAATAGCTGGATGTTTTTCAAACGTTAGTTTATTGTCTTTAAAATCATATATAATCGTATCATTCTTAATCAATTTTTCACTTACTACGCCATTTTTATTTAAAGTTAAATTGTATTCATATATATCGTTATCTATTAAAAATTCTGTCTCATAAGATGTTTTATCTGATTTATTGTTTATATTTTTGGTCTCTATATCAAGATTAATGCCTCTAGCTACTATTCTTTTGAAAGAACCAATGGCCTTCAAAACATTACTTTTGCCTGCTGCATTATCACCAAAAAGGACTACACTTTTAGCAAGTTTTATTTTTCTATCTAAAAAATAATTTGGCTCATACTTCGTCCCTTTTATTCGCTGGTTTTTATAAACATCAAAATTTATCTCTACCTTCTCATTTATAGATCTATATCCAGATACACCAAAGCTTATTAACATCTATACACCTTTTTATTGTCCGTAATAAAATTATAACATAGATATAAACTATTTTTTTGTTTATATTTATTTTCACACCCAGCTCTCTTCCTCTGTATATTCATCATAAATTTCATCATAGCTCTCGTCAAAAAATCGCCCAGCGATATATTGCAAGATATATGCGGCCGCATCCATGATGTCGTCACTCTTACTCTCTGTCTCTGGGTCAAATCCCAGCAGCTGCGCCTCAAGTTCATCCGTAGCGTTTAAATTTGCATTATGATAAATTTGTCTTGTACGGTAGTAGGGCTCTAAATTTGAGATACGTTTATTCTTGGAGTTGCCGCCGTGACTAAGCGGATCTATTGGCAAATTTACGCCCGTTAATTTTTGAATAGTATCGATCGTGTAGAAAAAGTCGTTTTGCATGCCGGCCTTTTCTATGCCGATGCGCGCGGGATTAAAGGTAAGGTAAATTTCGATTATCCGTAGGCTTCGCTCAAACGGTGTAAAGTACCCGCTCGTGATGTCGATGATAAAAAGCCTATTTTGCCTATCTATTGCAAAGGTGACGTAGGCGGTCTGATCCCTACCTTTTCCACTTGATATGTCAGCCACGGTATAAATTTGGCACTCTTTTAGCCAAATTTTCTCCCAATTTTCTAGCTCTATCTTATTTGCTCGCCTGATTTTTAGCTCTTGCTTATTTATACCGTCGGTTACGGTAACGGTCGTAAAAGGTTCGTCAGCCCTATATTCGACACCCTTAAAATATCTAAAATACTCACGCTTAAAGATAGCTTTTTGTGGATCTATCGCAGCACACATATACTCTTGATAAAATTCATTTGCTAGCCCTTTTGAGACTAGGGTGCTTTGTATTTTTTTGATTTTATCCATCGAAAAGCGAGACGGCCATGAACTTGTCCCATTTCTGATGATAGGAATTTTTATGTAAGTCCAGTCTTGTTTGGCATCCATCTCTTCCGTATTGTTTACGATATTGTTTAGAATGCTATCTTCATGTAATATCGTGCCAAGTATCACGGCCTTGCCACGCGTAGGATGCAGAGTAGGGAGCAAGTCCGCATAAAACCAACTGCGAAGCTTTTGGCGGTTGGCGTTTGAATCGATGGGGTATCTGCCGACCTTACTCTCCAGGTCGTCTATAATCAGCAATGTTGGACGCATGTTGTCGATATTCATACCACGAGGATCTTGCCCAGCCGAGAGAGAGACGACGTAGCATTTTTTCTCTATACTTTTGCCGTCTTCATCTTTCATGCCTTGATTTACGATAACCTCAATAAATCCTTTATTCCAAGCTTTACCACGAGCTATGGCATAGCCTTTAGTAGCTGCCTTGTCGATACTCCCTTTGATCGCCTCCAAAAATGCTGTCGCCTTGTCCTCGTTGGCCGAAACGATCATAATAAAGGGTTCGGTAGCAAAATATAGGCGACTTAATACGTAAATTTTATTTAATAAAGTAGTCTTACCAGCACCACGAAATACTGCTATAGCTTTATACTGACCTTCGCTGTCAATAAAACGGATTATTTCTAAATGGAATTTAGGTGTCTTGTTTTCAAAAATTTCAGGTTCGATATCTTTGGCAAATTTTAGATATAGTTCAGGAGATAGGTTCATTTGTTATCCTCTTTTTTTAATTAAAAAGGGTAGATAATATTTTCCTAAATTTTATAAAGTTATACGATAAAAAATAAACGGATATTTTTACGGATATTAAAAATAAAAAATCTTTCTAATATCCTCTATTATAGGTATATTTATTTTAAATATGGTAGCCCTCGCTTCCACCATTTCTATCTAAAATACAAATAAAAATTTTATTAAATAGCTTAAATTAAAAAAGCTCTTCTGACTCGAAATAATTTTGTGAAATATTTCGCTCTTTTTCATTGGTATTTACATGAAGCACGTAGTAACCTATCTGCGTGTTGCTAGCGTCTATTAGTGGCACCACGCAAAAGTAGTGTGTTTTATAAACGTAAAATTCATATTCTTTGAAATTAATATCACGCAAAAAACCTACTATATTTAAATTTGCACTGCTTAAATTTTCGATGTAATAATCATTTAAAATTTGATCACTTGGAATGCTTTTACGTGAAGGCATCTTATCTTTTGCCAAAAGAACAAATAGATCAATTCCTTGCTTTTTAAAATAATTTCCAAGTGAGTCAAAATTTAACAAAACCTCGATGTTGCCAATAATTTTACCATCACGTATTACGTTTGAGACAGCCCTTATATGCGTTCCAGCATACCACGCCTCGATGCCGACCATGGGCTTGTTTTGATGCCTTGACTCTTGCACTAAAAACCTACTACTAGCGATCATATCGCCATATCTGTTTAGATCCCAGCTCCTTACATAGCTTTTTAGATCTTTATCATAAATGTGAAGCTTAATATTGTTATACATCGAAGCTGCACCAAGGGTTTTGGTTAAATTTTCGATATTTTTTATGCATTCATCGCGGCTTTGACCTAGCAAGCACATTTGTATAGACTCATTTTGAGCAAGCAAGATAGAGATCGCCATTGATGAAAATTTCTCATCATCTATACTTTTATTAAGCTGTTTTACCTGGTAATCAAAAAAGACTCGCATATTATTTTGCATCTTTTCAGCCATATAAGAGCTGTAAAGGAAGTAAAAAAGCCCTCCAAGTACTACGATAAAGATAAAAACGATATAGAAATTAAGATATTTTTTATATTTATTCAAAAATAGCCCTTAACTTTTCTTCTAAAAATTTTGCAAATTTATCAAATTCTGGCAACGCAAGCTCGCTTTTTCTTTTTGGATTAGCCCAAACGCTATCTGGGAAAAATGCGTCATTACTAAATCTAGCAATAACATGAATATGCACGTGTGGCACGTAGTTACCAAAACTAGCAATATTTATCTTAGTTGGTTTATAAAATTCAAGCATCGCCTTTTCACTTATAAGCATCGCTTCAAACAGTCTTGCCCTACTCGCTTCGTCGCAATCACTTAGCTCACGAAATGGCTTAATGGTAAAAATTTTTATCCATGGAAGCTCATTGTCTTCACGCTCGATTTTTATAAATTTATCTTCATAGATCATATTTATTCCTATTTTATACGAAATTTCTCTCTCTTAAAAGCGTATAAAGCTTGATAGTCGAGATAAAAAATGTCACGATCGCTGGTCCAAGGATCACGCCCCAAAACCCAAATGTCGTGATACCTGCAAGCATCGCAAAGAATATAAGAAGCTCATTTATCTTTGTTGGTATTTTAACCAGCTTTGAGTTTATAAATTTAATAACAAGTGGCTTTAAAAGCGTATCAGCTGCAAATGAGATCACTACGATCGTATAAATTGCGATAGTTATCGCTGCTGCTATGTTGCCATTTGCAAACTCATAAATACTAATAGGACCCCACGCTAAAATACCGCCAACAACTGGAATAAGCGAAGCAAAGCTAAAAAAGATGCCAGTTAGCACGCCGTCATAGCCGTAAAAGCTTGTGATAATAGCAAATAAAAAGCCTTGGATTATCATATTTGCGATGGTTGAATAAAAAACGACGCTCATCACGTTGCCAACCTCACTTAAAATAGACTCTGTGTCATCTTGCTTTAGCGGAAGTGCATATTTTAGATAGCTGATTAGTTCATTGCCATAAAGATTGCAAAAGAAGAAAAAGACCAAAATAATAATCATATCAACGCCAAATTTAAGGCTTAACTTACCTAGACTTGCAAGGTTTGTCGCAAGTTGAGAAAAAAGCATTTTAATATCAAGTCCGCCGATAAATTCTTTTATCTTTGGCTCTAAAAAATTTATCGACTCAGGCATCCTAAAATCATAATTTTTGATAAATTCGATAGTCTTTGTGACATTGTTTATATCAAAGCCAGCTGCGTATTTTGCGATCTCAACTACCGCATAAAGAAGTGGGGCGATAAATAAGCAAAGAAGCACAGATGTGGTAAGAGCCGATGAAAGCGTCTTGCGGTTTTTAGTGAGCGATAAAAATGCGATTTGGACATTTGAAACCGCGACAGCAAGCAGTGCTGCGATGAAAATATCAAGCAGATATGGTTTAAAAAGATAGACCACCAAAGCTAAAGCGCAAAATACAAAAATTCCAAAAAATAGTCTATTGTTCATCTCGCTCCCTTAAAATGGGGTAATTATAGCAAATTTATTAAAGCTACTCATCGCTTCCCAAATTTGCTCAATCTCTTTGCCATCAAGCTTGCAAAGCTAGCAAGTGCGGCTAGGCTTTTGACATTTTTAGCATGCTACTGGCGCTTAGTAAATTTAGATAAATTTATAGTTTTATGCAAAATTTCTAGCTCAAAAGCTCCTACAAATTTAGCCTTTTACGTGCACTGAAAATTTGCCCCGACGATCTCGCATTCATCACATATTTGAACATATATAGTTCCCTCGCCATCTACTAGACTTCCAAGAGGAATTTGTGCTAGATATTTCATGCTTTTGCTACATTTTGGACATTTTAAATGCTCAGCATCTTGCTCCCACTGCGGATATCCACCAAGCAAAATTTCGCTATCTATCATATATGAGTAGTGAGCGCAAACCTCGCTAGCTAGCTCGAAATTTTGCCCATCGAGCGTTGCCACAGCATCTCTTAAATAATCTTCGCTATCACCCTCGCCTACTATCTCTGTTTGCACGCTATTGCCATCATTTTGGCAAAAATACTGCACCAAGCCAACGCATGTTGGACAAAATTTAAGTACAGCATCGTTTTTTAGCTCTAGTCCAAGTCGCTTTAGACTCTCTTTTTTGATGATAAATTCCAGCATCTCGCCGCTACAAAATTTACATTTTTCATCGCTTAGTGCTTTAAATTTAATGCTTGCATCTGCATTTTGGCTTGGCTCACATGTAAAACACTTATCAAAAACTAGGCTTCTTCTCTTGCCACTGCCATCAAAGCTCCAGCCAGCAACCTGCGCATATCCGTCCATATCAACATGAAGCTTCGCCTTCCAAGGCTTTGACGCATTATAGAGCTTAAAAAATAGCTCCCTTACCACCTCATCGCCCTGCCAGGCAAGTGCGCAAAGGATGTGATTTATTTTTACGATATTTTCAGCGCCATTTAGACTATTTATGAGCTCATCTCTCACGTCGCTTGTGGCATTTTTATAAATTTCAAATGGGTAGTATTCACACTCTTTGGTCACTTCTCTTATTATCTGCTCGTCGCAAATTCCGTGCAGGTAGAAAATATATGTGAGATCACTATAAATTTCATCATATTTGCCTATCTCCTCTGTGTGAGCTAGGATATTTTTCTGCCTCTTTTTAATCTCGTCCTCGCTTAGACCCTCGTAAAACTCCAGCTTCTCTTTTTGCCTGCAATCATAGCAGATCCCATCAAAGTAAATCGTCCTTTGCTCGCACTTAGGACAAAGATGTGGCTCACCCATTTTTGCTCCAAATTTAAATTTCGCTACTCAAAAAGCCCTTTTTCGATATCGATCTTGATATTAAAGGTCTCAAAGCACTTCGCACTTGCGATCCTACCCTTTGCGGTGCGCTCGATAAAGCCATTTGCAAGCAGATATGGCTCGATGACATCCTCAACCGTGCCCTCGTCCTCACTAAGTGCCGCTGCGATCGTGCTAAGCCCCATAGGACGGCGCCTTGCTTGCATCAAAATTTCTAAATACCTAATATCCATCTCATCAAATCCAAGCGAATTTACACCAAGTGCATTAAGTCCCTCTTTTGCACGCTCGTGACTGATGATTTGCTCGTCATTTACCTCGGCAAAGTCGCGGATACGCTTTAGTAGCCTAAGAGCGATCCTAGGCGTGCCACGTGAGCGTTTGGCGATCTCTAAAGAGGCGTTTTTGTCGCACTCTTTACCAAGCTTGGCTGATGCGATCTGTACGATACGGCTTAGCTCACTGCTTGTATAAAACTGCAGCCTAAAGTCCATCCCAAAGCGGTCTCTTAAAGGCGCTGAGATCATGCCAGCACGCGTCGTTGCGCCAATAAGTGTAAATTTTGGCAGATCTATCTTGATAGTTTGAGCAGCTGGGCCAGAGCCTATTATGATATCAAGCCTAAAGTCCTCCATTGCAGGATAGAGCACCTCTTCAATGGCTGGGCTTAGACGGTGGATCTCGTCGATAAAAAGCACGTCGCCCTCTTGTAAATTTGTAAGGATCGCCGCCAGGTCGCCACTCTTTTCTATCATCGGTGCCGCAGTCATTTTGATACTTACGCCCATTTCGTTTGCGATGATGTGAGCAAGGGTGGTTTTACCAAGTCCTGGAGGGCCGTAAAATAGCACGTGATCTAGGCACTCATTTCGCTTTTTGGCTGCTTTTATAAAGACATCTAAATTTTGTTTTATCTTTTCTTGACCGATGTAGTCTTCAAATTTTGTCGGTCTAAGCGAGACTTCAAAGTCATTTTCAAAGCTTACTTTTTCGATTTCAACGATTCTATCCAAAGTTTTTCCTTCTAAATTTAAGGCTTCATTTTACGCTTTTATGCTTAATTTAAGCTCGTTTAAATTTATAATAAAAGGTGCTACCCTCGCCGTAGATGCTATCAACGCCGTATGTAATGCCATGTTTTTGGCAAATTTCACTGACGATATTTAGCCCAAGGCCAAAGCCGCCTTGGATTTCATCCTCTCTGACGTATCTTTTCCAGACCTTTTTGACGTCCTTTATCCCCTTGCCAAAGTCCTGCACGCTAAGATTTATGCGGTCTGCTTCAAGCTCTAAATTTACTATTATCTCGCTCTCTTTTGGGCTGTATTTTATGGCGTTTGTGATGGTGTTATCGATGATGCGCTGAGCTTCGACCTTGCTTAGCATAGTAAATGCATCGCCTTCTAAATTTGTCTTTACCACGATGTGCTTGACATTAGCCACACTTGAGAGAAATTTCACTCTCTCTATTATGTATTCGCCCAAATTTAGGCGCTCAAGTGGAAATTTTATGTAGCCTCGCTTTATAAAATACTCGACATCTTCGTAGGTTATTTGCATCTGTTTTAAGGCGTTTTTGATGCGGGTTATATACTTATTTTCAAGTCCAAGCATCTCAAGGTTCATGCCAGCTACGCCAAGTGGGGTCTTTAGCTCGTGCATGGCGTCATTAAAGAAGTTATTCATATACTTTTGAAACTCTTTATAAGGCTTAACGCTACTTAGATATAAAAAATAGACGATAAAAAGCACTGCCACAAGGATGACAAGGAGCATAAGTGCCGCTAGGAATATACTTTTTTCATTATCAAGCTCTTTTTCAACGACAATATAATAAGGCGTTTTATCCTTTATAAAAAAGCTTTTATAAAACAAGAAGCCATTTTCTTCAAGTGTTACAAATTTAAAGTTGCTTGGCTGCTTGGTAAGATTTGAAATAATTGGGTTAAAATTTACATCATAGATCGCAAATTTATACTTTAAAAAAGGAGTTATATTTTCATTTTTTAAAAACGAATTTTTGATAATAGTTTCATGCTTCATCGCACCAAAAAGAGCTTTTGAAGTGCTGTTTTTTTGACTTAAATTTAAGATCACAAAGCTTTGAAAACAAAAAAGCGACATTATGACAAATGTCGCTATGATCTGGATCTTAAAGCTCTTGTGCATCTATCTTGTAGCCTATACGCCTCTTTGAAGTGATAAAGTCACTAGTTGTTTTGTTTCTTATCTTTAAAACGTGCATTCTGATATCAGCGCCTTCTATCTCTTTATCATTCCAGACAAGATCTCTTAGCTCTTCCATGCTGACGTAAGAATTTAGATGCGAAACTAGGCACTCAACAAGTGCAACCTCTTTTGCACTAAGATCGATCATTTTGCCGTTTTTAAATAGCGCACGCTTGTTTAGATTAAAGCTAAACTCGTCATTGATCTTTACTATGTTTTTATCGTCAGTTCCATAGTATTTTCTCATAAGCTCAGCTACTCTAAATTTAAGTTCAGCAAGCTCAAATGGCTTTTTTAGGTATTCGTTACAGCCAAGCTCGTAGCCAATCGCCATATCGCCTATATCAACTAAAGATGTTGTTATCATGATAGGAGCGTTTGGATTTAAACTCCTTATGTATTTGATAACCTCATGCCCATTTACGCCAGGGACTTTTATATCAAGTATAAAAAGATGATAGAAATTTTTCTCTATCAGATCGCAGGCCTCCTGACCATCGCTCACCGCTGTAACTTCATAACCAAGCGTCTGCAAAAACTCACAGACGCTCTCTTGAAACCCTAAATCATCTTCTAAAAGCAAAATTTTCAAATCTCTCTCCTAAAAAATAAGTTTTATTAAGATTTAACCATATTGTAATATTTAATAGGTAAATTCAAAATTAAAATTATTTTTTAAGCATTAAATAAAAATTTGCCCCGCATAGACAATGTAACACCTTAGTAAAAAGACACCACATATTACGAATAATGCGTTGATCACGGCAAATTCGCGTTTAAAATCATGCACCTTTAAAACGCTTAAGTCTAAAATGATAGGCAAAGCCATACCAAAACCAATGACGCCAATATAAAACATCAGCCCAAGAGAATTTGCGCTAAGTGCGTTTGCTACACTCTCCGCACCACTTGTGCTTGCACCTTTTACAACCATAAAAAGTGCAACTATGAGCAAAAACTCGGTAATAATCGCAAAAAAATCAAATTTTAATAAATAGTGTGCAATATCATTTTGCCTTTTTGCCTTATCTTTTAGCACGCCAACAAGTAACGTAAATGCACCAGCACAGCTCAAGCCTGATACTAAAAATAATACCGGCAAGACTGATGTATTCCAAAGTGCGATCTTGTGAGCTGCACTTAGCAAAAAGCCTGTATATGCACCAACGCCAATGCCTAGGATAAAAAGCAAAATTTCAAGTAGGCTTGAAAGCTTGCTAGCTAAATTTGCAACCACGTCAAAAAGAGAAATTTTAAGCAATGCAATCTCGTTTTTAAATGCGCCAACTGCGTATATAACGCTAAGAGGCGTATAAACTAGAAGCAGTGCAACGCCTATTGACATGACTGAGTCAAAGTTGTAAAGCAGAAGTATCCAGTAAAAGCTAAGCGGCTTGCCAAGATCAAGCACCAAAAGAGCAAGTCCAAGAACGATCGCTAATGGAGCGATAAGAGCGGCTGCTTTAAAGTAGTAATTCTCTTTGCCATATTTTTTTGAAATGAGCACAGCAACGATGCTAGCACCCGCACTAAGTCCTGCTAAAAATAGATAAACGGCTATCGGCCAGCCCCAGTAAATTTCAGAGTATTGAGCTAGGCTTCCTGACATGTTATTCATGGTGTGCTCCTTTTGTATTTGCGATCATCGCAAGTGAAGGTTTTGTGTTTAGCTCCGCTTTTGGCAAGTAGTATTTACTCTCTTTTAATTTCTTTGAAATTTTAGAGTTTTCATCATTTACGTCGCCAAAAGTTAGGGCATTTGTAGGGCAGACGCTAACGCAAGCTGGCTCTTTGCCCTCTTCTAGCCTACTCTCATAGCAAAATGTGCATTTGCCTATCTCACCATTTGGCAAGACGTAGCGAGCGTCGTATGGACAGGCTAGGATGCAGTATTTGCAACTAACGCAAATTCTGTGATCAAGCAGCGTCACGCCATCAGCTGTTTTAAAGCTAGCGCCAGTTGGGCAAACCTCAACACAAGGTGCATCTTCGCACATAACACAGCTTTGACGTAAAAAGTCAGTCTTTAAATTTGGAAATGTCCCACTCATCTTTGCATGCACCTGCAAGCGGTAAAGTCCCCTTGGCACGTTGTTTGCACTTCTGCAAGCTACCGAGCAGCCTTGACAGCCGATGCATAAATTTTCATCATGTATCATCATATATTTTTTCATTTTCTATCCTTACGCTTTACTTATGCTAACGCCAACATTTGTAACCATGGTTGCAGCCACTGGGCCTTCGGCTGGATTAAGAAGAACGCTTGTGTTAAGCCCCACGTGATCTATGCTTTTAAGAGCTGGGGTGATGTGTCCAAAGCCGTGATAGATAAAGAGCGTATCTTCTCTAATGCCCTCGGTTACCATGAGCTTGCCCTTTTGCTCGCCAAATTTATTTTTCACCACGACCATATCGCCATCACGTAAATTTTTACGTTGAGCTGTTTTTGGATTTATCCAGATAGGGCTATCACTCATAAGATCATGAAGCGACGGCACTGCCTGAGTGTGGCCATTGGTATGAATAGGCGTTTTGCCACAAGTTAGACAAAGATCATGTCCGTCAAATGTATCCATATCTTTATCGTTTAGCGCGCCGTATCCTTCAAACTGCGCCTCGACATCAGGCAAAAATAGCTCTATCTTGCCGCTTTTTGTTTTAAGCTTAGCCATATCGTCCATCAAACCATTTTCACCTACAAATTTAGATGCGACTGGATATTTAGCGACAAATTTATCGATCATACCTTTTTCTCTAAACAAAATTCCCGGCTCATCCCACGTGATAAAGCCATCTTTTTCTAGTGTGGCAAGTAAATTTACATCTCCACCAGCTTGCTGCATCCTAAACTCACGTATGTCGTTCCAAGTGTAAAGCTCATCTATCTTCATGCGGCGTGCTAGCTCCCTAAAGATAAATGCCCCGTCCTTCGTGTCGCCAACTGGATCAATAACTTTATTTCTTATCATATAAGCTGGCTTTAGACCTGACTTATCCTCTATGCCCTCGTCGCGCTCAAGGTAGCTACTCTCAGGTAAGATAACATCAGCAAAGGTCGCCATATCGTTTAGATAGACATCACTTACCACGATAAAATCAAGCTTCTTCATCGCCTCTATGCTCTTCATCGTCTCAGCGACGTTTATTAGGTGATTAAATCGGATGTTAAACCAGCCCTTTATGGCGTAAGGCTTTTCGTTTAAGATAGCGTCATTTATATCCATCAAAACGCCATGTTTTCTACTTACAAATTTATGCCTACCAGTCTCACCAGCGAAGTCTAGTCTAGTGACTTTTGGCACTTTAAATTTCTCATCTGGATTTTTAAGAACTGGAAATTTATCCTCGCCAACTAGCTTGTTAAAGGTTTTTGCATTTTTGCCACCAAAAAGACCGCCTTTAACCTCCCAGTTACCCATCATCGCATTTGCCACCATGATGGCCTTTGTCCTCATGTATTCAGCTTTTGTGGTAGTTGTCTTATGACCAAAATCAAAAATAACTCTTGGAGCAGCTTTATAAATTTCATCAGCGATGCGTCTAACATCACTTGCTTTTATGCCAGTGATTGCCTCTTGCCATTCAGGCGTTTTGCCCTCTACGCTTTTAACGATCTCATCAAAGCCAGTTGTAAATTTTTCTATAAATTCTTTATCGTAAGTGCCATTTTGTATCCATGTATTTATGATAGCTAGCACAAAAGCTAGATCGGTACCAGGTCTAACTGGTAGCCACTCATCAGCTTTTGAAGCTACAACGCTAAATCTTGGCTCAAGCACAAGTAGCTTTGTATCTTTTTTGGCTGCAAATTTAGCAAGCTTTTTAGCATCGGCTATAACTATGCCTTCAAAGAGGTTGTGACCAAAATTTACAACATATTTTGCATTTGCAAAGTCTCTTTTTAGTTTAGCTATACCATACATCTGCTCGCAGACCATTTGATAGGTGATCGGACAGCACGAAAAGTGTGAAAAGCAGTTTGGCGAGCCATAAGATGAGGCAAAATTTACCATTAGCTTATGCGTTTGCGAGCTTTTACAGGTAAAAACAAAGCTTTCAGGGCCATACTTTTGCTTGATCTCAAGCATCTTTGAAGCAACTAGATCAAGTGCCTCGTCCCAGCTAGCCTCACGCCACTTATTTTCGCCTCTCTCACCAACCCTGATCAAAGGCTTTTTGACTCTATTTTCGTCATAAAGCTGACTAAAACCAGAGCCACCTCTTGCACAAAGCGAAGTTGCCGTACCGCCAGCTTTTGGATTACCGCTTAAGAAGCAAATTTTATTATCAACGACCTTTGCTTCGATAGGGCATCTTGAAGAGCACATCTCGCAAAAGCTACGGACGTACTTCTCATCTTGCTTTGCAGCATTTTCCAAAGCACCACCCGGTAAGGATGATGCAACCATACTAACTCCAGCACCGAATTTTAAAAATTCTCGTCTATTTAAGCTCATCTTTCTCCCTTTAAAAGATATTTGCCTTTAGTTATTCTAGTATTTAAAGTTGAAAATAAAATTAAATTTTACTTAATATTTATATTTAGATTTTTAGTTTTAAAAAATTGGTATGCTAATATCAAAATGAATAAAATTATAAAAATTATAATTTTAATTAATATAATTTTTAACGCGATCTTATAAAAATTTTAAATATAAAATTTTGATTAAGGATTTTGAATAGAAATTAAAAATTTTAAAGGGATTTAAAAAGCCGAGAGAGATCTCGGCTTAAGTTTGATTTAAAATACTTATAAAAGTATCGGAGCTATCAAAAATCCAAGTGCGACAGAAAAAGCAATAGCTAAAACGCCTGGAATAAAAAAGGAGTGGTTAAATATATATTTACCTATCCTAGTTGTTCCAGTATCATCCATTTGAACGGCTCCAAGAAGTGTCGGATATGTTGGCAACACAAACAATGCTGAAACTGCAGCAAATGATGCAACTAAAATATATGCGTCACCGTTATTTGCAGCAGTTAAACCAAGTGCGGCTATAACTGTAGGAATAAGAGCCTTTGCGGTAGCAGCTTGAGAATAAAGAAGCATACTAGCAAAAAATAGCGCAACAGCTAGCATAAACGGATAGTCTTTAACAAAATCGCCGGCAAAATTTTTGATCGCATCGGTGTGATTTACCACGAAAGTATCTCCAAGCCATGCCACGCCCAACACGCAGACGCACGCGGTCATACCGCTTTTAAATGTAGCTGTATTAAATAGCTTATCGACCTTGACACCACAAGTTAGTGTGATTAAAGTAGCGATAACTAGCATAAAGCTCATAATAGCGTTATCTCTAGTTAATACCAACACCTTTGTAGGCTTATCTGGATCTTCTACATATTTTACATTAGTAGTTGAGTCAGTTTTGACTTTTATATCTTTTGCGACAAGTTCATTAAATTTATCTGGACTTTTGGTCTCATAAATTTTTTCATAGCCTGTTACATAGCTTGGTTTTATCCAGCCTACGTTTTTACTAATAGCAGTAGCATATAAAACGACAGAGATAACGCCAACTAGGAATATTAAAACAGAAAGTTTAGCTCCTTTTGGAAGCTCTTTTTTCTCTTCGATTTTAACATCTTTGATTAGTCCTTCTTTGAGTCTTCTTTGATACTCTTTATCGCTACTTAGATCAAGATTATAAAATATATTTATAACAAGAGCCGTTAGCATACAACCGATAAAAGTTGTAGGTATCCAGATAGCTAATAGTAATGGATAGCTAATGCCAAGTCCGCCCAAGGCATGCTCACCAGCCATAAATACAACCGCTGCTGAAACTGGGCTTGCTGTAATAGCTATCTGACTAGCAACAACAGCTATACTAAGAGGCGCGCTAGGCTTAATATTTTGCGTCTTTGCAACTTCAGTAATAACTGGAATCATAGAAAATGCTGTGTGTCCAGTACCAGCAAATACAGTTAGCAAGTAAGTGACAACTGGAGCTAAGAAATTTATGTATTTTGGATGTTTTCTTAGTATCCCTTCAGCTATTTGCACCAAATAATCAAGGCCACCAGCTACTTGCATCGCTGTAATAGCAGCTATAACGGACATAATGATTAAAATAACATCCCAAGGTATACTACCTGCTTTTAATCCAAGTCCTAAAGTTAAAACTACGACGCCAATACCACCAGCATAACCAATAGCCATACCGCCTAGTCTAACACCCAAGAATATCGCGCCAAAGAGCACGATCAACTGTAATATCAATGAAATATCCATTGAAAACTCCTCTATTAAATTTTATAACTAAAATTTTTACTTAAGCGTGTCAGAATTTTGACACGCTTTTAATAATACTTTGCTTAAATTTCTACCTAACCATGCTTGGATTTAGCATATTTTTTGGCTCTAAAATTTTATCGATCTCTTCTTTGCTTAGATAGCCTCTCTCTAGGCAGATATCGCCAACTGCTTTACCAGTTTGAAGGGCTTCTTTAGCGATACTTGCAGATTTTTCATAGCCAATGTACGGGTTAAACGCAGTTACGATACCAACTGAGCCTAGAACTGATTTTAAGCAAGCTTCAGGATTTGCTGTTAGTTTTCTTACAGCTTTTTCAGCTAGTGTTTTCATCGCGTTTTCAAGGATAAAAATAGAGTTAAATAGCGCATAAGCGATGCCTGGTTCAAACGCATTTAGCTCAAATTCGCCTCTTTCTGAGCAAAGCATGATAGTTACGTCGTTACCGATTACTTCATAGCACGCTTCGCCTACAACCTCAGCGATAACTGGGTTTACTTTGCCTGGCATGATTGAACTGCCTGGTTGCATTTGCGGTAAATTTATCTCACCAAGACCGCATCTTGGACCTGAATTCATCAAACGAAGGTCATTTGCGATTTTTGAAAGTCTAACAGCTGCAGTTTTTAACGCACCACTTACGTGTACAAAGTCTGCAGTGTCTTGTGTAGCTGCGATGAAATCATCAGCTTTTTTGAAATCAACACCAGTGATATCTTTTAACTTTTTAACAACTACATTTTTATAATCAGGGTGGCAGTTAATACCTGTACCAATCGCAGTTGCACCCATATTTAGATATGTCATTGACTCGCGTGCAGCTGTGATCTTTTCGATATCGCTTTTAATGTAGCTTGCAAATGCATTAAATGTATTTCCAAGTGTTGTAGGAACTGCATCTTCAAGCTCAGTTCTACCCATTTTAATGATATCTTTAAAATCTTTTGCTTTTTTATCAAGTTCGTCTTTTAGCAGATTCATCGCAGCAAGCAAATCAGTAAGTTTTGCGTAAGTTGCTACTTTTATTGAGCTTGGGTAAGTGTCGTTTGTACTTTGTCCAAGGTTTGTATGATCGTTTGGATGGATGTATTGATACTCACCTTTTTTATGACCCATGCTCTCAAGCGCGATGTTTGTAATAACCTCATTTGCATTCATGTTTGTACTTGTTCCAGCACCACCTTGGACCATATCAACTACAAATTGATCTAAAAACTCACCAGCTATTACTCTATCAGCGGCTTTTGCTAGAGTATCAGCGATCTTAGGGTCTAAAACGCCAACCTCTTTATTTGCAAGTGCAGCTGCTTTTTTGATTTGTGCAAATGCTTTTACAAAGTATGGATACTCTTTTAAAGTTCTACCGCTCATGTGAAAATTTTCGGTAGCTCTAAATGTTTGGATACCATAATAAAAATCGTCAGAGATTTCCAACTCACCTATAAAATCGTGTTCTTTTCTGGTTGCCATAACCATTCTCCTTATAAAAAATGTATTAATGAAATTATATAGATATTTAATATTTTAAATATTAATTACTACTTTATTTTTTTAAGCTTTGACTTTTAACCTAGATAAAACGACTTTTGGAGAAAAATTTATAGTAGCTTTTAAGCTATATTTAATAATATAGCTTAGATAAATTGTTGTTTTAATAATAATATCATTTTTTTATTATATAAAAAGCTCATAATTAGCTCAAATTTATTTAAATTTTTAAGCTTAAAAGGTAAATATATAGATAAATAACATAAAATAAATATTAAATCACACTTTTTATATCCAAAAATATAAAAAATAAAGTTAAATTTTATTTCTAATATTACCTTAGAAAGTAAAAACTAAGTAAATATCACCATATTGCAAAGTAAATTTATTAAATTTTTAAATAAATCCCTTAAACTAAGCATCATAAAAATATTATTTAATAAATTTTATTTTACAAATCTTACTAATACTTTAGAAAATTCTTATTAATTTTCTTATTTACTTATAAAGTCTTTTTATTGGATTTTAATAATTTTTATAAGCTATTTTTAATTTATATAGCTAGATTAATGCTTGCAAGATTTTGTAGTAAATATAAATTTTAATCTTGCCCCTACAATCAGGAGCAAGAAATAACAAATTTTAGCTCTCAAGCCCCAAATTTGCTCTATACTCTTCGTATGTGCCTTTAAAATCAACGACTTCGCCATTGCCTTTTAGGTGTAAAATTCTATTTGCAAAGGCATCTATCAGCTCCCTGTCGTGGCTTACGCAGATGACTGAGCCATTAAAGTTATAAAATGCCTCGCCAAGTGCGATGATAGCCTCAAGATCGAGGTGGTTGTTTGGCTCATCCATGACAAGTAAATTTGGCCTGTGAAGCATGAGCTGAGCTAGTCTTACTCGGTGTTTTTCGCCACCGCTTAGCGCGCCTACTGCTTTTTCTTGCTCAGCACCGCTAAAGAGCATCCTGCCAAGGCACTTTCTGATCTCGTCTATGTCCTTGTTTTTGGCATCTTGCAAATATTCATAAAGCTTTAGCTCGCCATCTATCTTATTTACCGTATCTTGCGCAAAATATCCTAGCTCGATGGTCGCGCCTATATGCACCTCGCCCGTATCAGGCTTTATCTCGCCCATTATGATCTTACAAAGTGTGCTTTTACCAACGCCGTTATGACCGATGATAGCTAGCTTGTCGCCCTTTTCGAGCTTAAAGTTAAAGTTTTCAAATATCACTTTATCATCAAATTTCTTACTTATATTTTTTAGCTCAATTAGCTCATTGCCTATCTCGCGGTTTGCACGAAACAGAATGCTAGGATCGCGCCTACTTGATACAGCAATCTCGGCAATATCAAGCTTTTCAAGCTGTTTTGCACGAGAGGTCGCTTGCCTTGCTTTGCTCGCATTTGCTGAGAACCTCGCGATAAATTTCTCCAGCTCCTCTTTCTCTTTTAGCTTCTTATCACGCTCCATTTCATGCTGCTTTGCGATCAAATTTGCAGCCATATACCAGTCGTCATAGTTGCCTGAAAACTCGCGAATTTTCTTAAAATCCACATCCAAAATATTTGTGCAAACTCTATTTAAAAAGTGTCTGTCGTGGCTGATAACCACAAGTGTGCCCTCGTGGCGGTTTAGCTCGTTTTCTAGCCACGCGATCGCGTCTATATCAAGGTTGTTTGTCGGCTCGTCTAAAAACAAGATGTCTGGCTTTGGAAATAGTACTTGAGCTAGCAAAACTTTAACTTTATCGGAGTTTTCAACCTCGCTCATCAGCTTATCAAATTCATTTAGCCCAAGCGAGCTTAAAATTTTCTCTATCCTAGTTTCATACTCATAGCTTGGGTCTTCTTCAGCGCTTATCATCTCAAGCTCGCTTAAGCGCTCGTTTATCTCATCAGTAAATTCCTCGCTCATATAGAGCTTCTCTTTCTCTTTGACAGCGTCATATAGGCGCTTGTTACCATAAAGCACCGCATCTTTTAGCGTGAAATTTTCAAACGCAAACTGATCTTGACCAAGCACACCAACCTTTAGTCCATTTTCTATGATGATCTCGCCGCTAGTTGGCTCGATAGCTCCGCTTAAAATTTTTAAAAATGTCGATTTGCCAGCGCCATTTGCACCGATTAGTCCGTATCTGTTGTGGCGATTTAGCTTTAAATTTACATCTTCAAACAGCAAACTGCTTGCAAATCTCTGGGTAAGTCCCCTAACTTCTAACATTATTTTTCCTTGACTTTATTTTTTTGCGATTTTGCCTAAAATTTGATTAAAAAGCCATTTTGCTACTTTAGCCTAAAATGCCCCGTGATCTTGTAGTTATAAAGTATATTTTCTTCTTGCACGCCAGAGCCGATATTATGGATGACAAGCGGTGTTTGGCCTTCAAATTTATCTGAGATCACACCGATGTGAGGTAGATTTCTTGGCAGCATCCATGTGACGATATCGCCCGGCAAAAATTTATCATCGCTCACCTCGAAACCTTTTCTTTTTAGATAGGTAGCGATGTTTAAAACACGCCTGTGATCGATATTTTTATCAGCCTTTTTAAGTCCCCATTTTTTAGGATAGCTTACGAAATTTATACTCATATCTTCAAAAATGAGTCTTTGCAGATCCATCTCTTGATGACGTAGCGCCCTTACCACAACGTCGGTGCAAACGCCCTTTTTGATATCCACGTCGCCCATTGGGTAGGCAAGTCTTTCGTAGCTTGGATCGTAACTTAGCGTCACGCCGATCTGCGACCTAGCGTCATTTACAAATTTGCTCGCCGAAAAGGCAAAAACTTGCGTGGCAAAAAGAGCCAAAAGCAGAGATTTCTTCATTTTCTACTTTAAAAGCATAGTTTTTAGGATACGTTTTCCTATCTCAACGCCTGGCTGATCGTAGGTGTTGATGCCTAGCATGATACCAGTGGCCGAGGTTAGTAGCTCGTAATAAAAAATGAGCCAGCCAACATGAAACTCATCAAGCCTCTCAAGCGTGATAGTATCGACACTTATGCCCTCTTGCACCAGCGCCATAGCCGTCGCATCGCACTGCAAATTTATGAGCTCATTTAGGCTTAGACCCGCCACAAAATCGCACTCTTCAAGCCCTTTTAGGCTCAAATTTGGGATGGTCTTGTCGCTTGCGTGATCTTTTATCTTTATAAATGTCACACTCTTATCTTTTACGCCATCCATTATAAGCTGCAAAAAGCTGTGCTGATCGCGGCTACCGACAAGTCCAACTGGCGTAAGACCGACCCTTTTATAGCCTCTTTTTTTGCCAAGGCTCTCCGCCCAAAGCTGCACGTACCAGTCGTTAAATTCAAAAAATCTATCGCAATAGCTAAAAATGACATTTATACTGGCATTTCTGCTAGTGGCGTAGTGGTAGGCTTTGGCGACTATTGAGCTATCTTTTTGCTCGATGTATTGCTTCTTGCAAGCAAGTGCGCCCTCCAGAAGTGCCTTTATATCGTAGCCGCAGATACCAAGTGGCACAAGACCGATCGCACTTAGCACGCTAAATCTCCCGCCAACATTTTTTGGAATGTTAAAAAATTTGATACCATTTTCTTTGGCGAAATTTTCTAAATTTGTCCCAGGATCAGTTATGATGAGGAAATTTTTGCCTAAATTTTGAGCCTTAAAGTCATCAAGCAAACACTTAAAAATAGTTATTGTCTCAATCGTGTTGCCTGATTTTGAGCTTATTATAAAAAGAGTCTCGTCAAAATTTAGCCCACTAAGCGTGCTTTTGTAGCTGCAAGGATCGACATTATCTAAAAACAAAAGCTCTCTTTTTATCCCTTTTGAGCCTTCAAGCATTGATTTTAGCGCCTTTACGCCAAGACTGCTACCGCCGATGCCAACTAGCACGACGTTTTTGATATGAGCTAGCCCCTTTTCATACTCCTCGATCTCGCCAAGTAAATTTTGCCCAAGGACCGGCAGGTGGTAGTAGCCTATCTCGCCGCTTTCGTACTCGTCATTTATGCGTTTGGTGTAGGAGTCGATGACCTCGCTGCTTGCAAAGTTAAATTTAAATGAAGTTTCTATCATTTACTTCGCTCGTAAAAGAAATTTGTAGCCTCAACAAAGCCGTCGATGCTGCCGCAGTCAAATCTCTTGCCCTTAAATTTATAAGCTAGCACCATGCCATCTTTTGCCTGCATTTTTAGCGCGTCTGTGATCTGAATTTCGCCGTTTTTGCCTGGTTTTGTTCGCTCTAAGATATTAAAAATATCTGGCGTTAGGATGTAGCGGCCGATTATCGCTAAATTTGTCGGAGCCTCGGCAGGATCAGGCTTTTCAACCATATCATCGACCATTATAAGGTCATCTTCTATAAACCTGCCGCTTACGACGCCATAAGACTTGGTCTGCTCTTTTGGCACTTCCATCACTGCAACTACACTGCAGCGATACTTTTCATAAATTTTAACCATCTGTGAAAGCACACCCTCGCCATTTTCATTTATGCATAGATCATCTGCCAAAATGACCCCAAATGCTTCATCTCGAACTAGCGTTTTGCCCGTATAAATGGCATGTCCAAGGCCTTTCATAGCATTTTGCCTAGTAAATGAAAATGTGCATGAGCTCATTAAATTTCTAACTTCGCTTAGCAGCGACTCTTTTGAGCTACCTGCGATCTCTTTTTCTAGCTCGTAGCTGATGTCAAAATAGTCCTCAAGCGCCCTTTTCCCGCGTCCTGTGACAAAGGCCATATTATCCATGCCGGCCTCAAGCGCCTCATCAACGCCGTAGTGAATGAGCGGTTTTGTAAGGATCGGTAGCATCTCTTTTGGGAGTGATTTTGTAGCTGGTAAAAACCTCGTTCCATATCCAGCCGCTGGAAATAGGCAAGTTTGTATCATTTTAGTCCTTCGTGAAAAATTGCAAAATTCTACTATCTTTTCCTTAATAATATAAATTTGTCTGAATTTACAAGGCTTTAATTAGCAAATTGATAAGATTTTTAAAATTTTTAAAAAAGAGCAAATTTGCAGACGATTGATAGGATTTTTAAAGCCCAGCTTGATATAAAAAAGTCAAATTTTTTAGTATTTTTGTGCCCGATAAGTGAGTTTAAGAGATTGCATGAGAGCCTAAAAGAGGAGCATTTTAAGGCCGTTCATGTAGTTTGGGCGACAAGAGAGCTAAACAAATACGGCCAAATCGTTGAAAATCAAAGTGATGATGGCGAGCCAAAGGGCACTAGCGGTCAGCCAAGCCTAAATGCGCTAAGGGGCGCTGATCTTATAAACGTTGGGGTCTTGATAGTTCGTTACTTTGGCGGGATAAAGCTTGGCACTGGAGGGTTAGTCAGAGCCTACTCAGGGGCTGTAAATGAAGCTATAAACGAAGCCATAAAAGATGGTGGCGTGATGAAATTTGAGATAAAAGATGAGATTAAATTTTTTACGCCATTTTCATTAATGAGCCGCTTTGAGCACTATTTTGCCACTAAAAATTTAAGCGAGTTTGAAAGAGAATTTAATGATCTTGGAGCGATCTGGAGCATAAATTTAAATGAAGCTGAGTTTGCCGAGCTGTTTAAATTTTGCAAAGAATTTGAAGCAAGCGAGTTTAAATTTTTAGCCCTTGCGCTTAGTGGCAAGAGCTTATTCGCTCATCAAAGCTAAATCATTGTAAAATCGCAAAAATTTTAAAAAGAAAGTAAAAATGGAAATTTGGAACGACATTTATAACCACTTTAACCCAGTAGCCTTTAGTATCTTTGGCTTTAGCGTGCACTGGTATGGGCTTATGTATATTTTAGCCCTTGTTTTAGCACTTGCCATGGCAAAATATCTCGTTAAAAAAGATAAAATCCCAATCTCAAATCAGCTTTTAGATAACTACTTTTTTTGGGTTGAAATAGGCGTTATTTTAGGCGCTAGGCTTGGCTGGGTTTTAGTCTATTCAGGCGAAGTAAGCTACTACTTGGCGCAACCTTGGCAAATTTTTAATCCATTTCATAACGGCGAATTTATAGGAATTCGTGGCATGAGTTACCACGGAGCAGTAGTTGGCTTTTTGCTTGCGACATATCTATTTTGCAAAAGGTATAAACAAAATTTATGGCAGCTACTTGATCTTTGTGCCGTTTGCATACCTTTTGGCTATACATTTGGCAGGATTGGAAATTTCTTAAATCAAGAGCTTTTTGGACGAGTTACAGATGTGCCTTGGGCAATAAATGTTTTTGGACAACCAAGGCATCCTAGTCAGCTTTATGAGGCATTCTTAGAAGGTTTAGTTATTTTTGTTATTTTATTTTTATATAGAAAATTTAAGAAATTTAATGGCGAGCTGATCGCGCTTTATGCTATTTTATACACTTTTGCAAGATTTATTTGTGAATTTTTTAGAGAGCCTGATTCAGGGCTTGGATTTATTATTTTTAATCTTTCAATGGGTCAAATATTATCACTTATCATGTGTGGTTTTGGAATTTTTATTTATGCCATGCTTTATAAAAAATTTTCAAAGCTCTAATATAAGTGTTTAAAAAATATTAAAGTAAAAATCTGATAGCATTAGCTTTATCAATTAATACTAATATTTAAATTAGTATTAAGAAATGATAATTTATTTCAAATTTCTTAGGAGGGCTCATGACCGGGCTTATAGAAGGTTTTTTGGGAAAACGGTCGGACGACAAAAAAAGTCGCACTCCAGCCGCTTGGGATAGATGGCAAAGTATTACAGGGTTTATTCTAGCCTGTTTTATATTGTGCCATATGGTTTTTACTTCTACTATACTACTTGGTAAAGACGCATTTAACGCTGTCGTAGGATTTGCGGAGGCTAAATTTTTATTTGGAGAAGCTACTTGGTGGATTACTAACGTCATAGCTGCGGTAATATTTGCCATTTTTATCGCTCATGCATTTTTAGCTATGAGAAAATTTCCAGCAAACTACAGACAATATCTAATGTTTAGAGGCCACAAAGACCGCATGAAGCACCTTGATACTACGCTTTGGTGGTTTCAGTTTTTAACCGGTTTTGCTCTATTTTTTGCAGCCAGCGCGCACCTAGTCGATATAATCTTCGGTGGACATATCACTGCCGACAAATCAGCGGCTGCATTTCATCAATTAGAAATTTTCTACTTCGCACTACTTGTTTTTATGGTCGTTCACGCTAGTATCGGTATGTACCGCTTGTATGTCAAATGGATAAGCATTGATGGTGCAAATAAGCACGAAATGTTTGCCAAAAGGAATAAGGCAAAAACAATTGTATTTGCCGTTTATGGCATACTTGCTATAATTGCGCTAATCGCCGATTTCGTGTGGATCAGCCATTAAAAAGGAGCTAGAAGATGAATGTAAAATATTATGATGCATTGGTAATTGGTGGTGGTCTAGCTGGTCTTAGAGCTGCTGTGGCTGCTGGAGAAAAGGGCTTAAGCACCGTCGTTTTAAGCCTAATACCTGTAAAACGCTCGCACTCTGCGGCTGCGCAAGGCGGTATGCAAGCCTCTTTGGGAAATTCAAAAATGAGCGAAGGCGACAACGAGGACGTACACTTTGCCGACACGGTAAAAGGTAGCGACTGGGGCTGCGATCAGCAAGTTGCGCGTATGTTTTGTCAAACCGCGCCTAAGGCGATCCGCGAGCTAGCGGCTTGGGGCGTGCCTTGGACTCGTATAACAAAAGGCGAAAGAAGCGCTATTATCAACGCTCAAAAAACGACTATCGTAGAAAAAGAAGAAGTCCACGGGCTCATACACTCTCGCGACTTTGGCGGAACTAAAAAATGGAGAACATGCTTTACGGCGGACGCCACCGGTCACACTATGCTTTTTGCCGTAGCAAACGAAGCTCTAAAACATAACGTCGAAATCCACGATAGAAAAGAAGCTATCGCGCTAATCCACGCAAACAACCGCTGTTACGGCGCGATAGTTCGCGATCTAGTTAACGGCGAGATCACGGCATACGTCGCAAAAGGTACGCTAATAGCTACGGGCGGCTACGGAAGGGTTTATAAACATACTACAAACGCCGTAGTTTGCGAAGGTATCGGCGCGGCCATCGCACTTGAGACCGGCGTAGCTCAGCTAGGAAATATGGAAGCTGTTCAGTTTCACCCGACTCCGATCGTTCCATCAGGCATTCTTTTAACAGAAGGTTGCCGCGGCGACGGTGGAATTTTACGCGACGTAGACGGATATCGCTTTATGCCCGACTACGAGCCTGAGAAAAAAGAACTAGCTAGCCGCGACGTCGTAAGTCGTCGCATCATGGAGCATATCCGCGCAGGTAAAGGCGTACCTAGCCCATACGGATATCACGTTTGGCTAGATATCTCGATCCTAGGACGCGAGCATATCGAGAAAAACTTACGCGACGTTCAAGAAATTTGCGAAATCTTTAACGGCATCGATCCTGCTGACACCGAAGTATATACCGACGAAAACGGTCGCCAGCGCGGCAAGGGCTGGGCGCCGATCCTACCTATGCAGCACTACTCTATGGGCGGCATCAAGACTAAGCCAACTGGCGAGAGTCCGACGCTAGCGGGTCTATTTAGCGCCGGTGAGGCTGCGTGCTGGGATATGCATGGATTTAACCGTCTAGGCGGCAACTCCGTTTCAGAAACGGTCGTCGCGGGCATGATCGTTGGGGACTATTTTGCCGACTACTGCGGTAGCCACGAGATAGATATAAATACCGCGGATATCGAAAAATTCGTTAAAAAAGAGGAAGACTATTTAAAGAGCCTTGTCGAAAAAGAGGGCAAATTTAACGTATTTGAGATCAAAAACAAGATGAAAGACATCATGTGGGAGCACGTAGCGATCTTTAGAACAGGCGAAGGTCTAGCCGTAGCGGTAAAAGAGCTAGAAGAGCTTTATAAACAATCTTTAGACGTCAAAGTCACAAACAAGGCGCTATTTGGCAACCCTGAGCTTGAGGAGGCCTACCGCGTACCAAAGATGCTAAAACTAGCCCTTTGTATCGCAAAAGGCGCGCTTGATAGAACAGAGAGCCGTGGCGCTCACTGCCGCGAGGACTATCCGAAACGCGACGACCTAAACTGGCTAAACAGAACTCTAACTAGCTGGAAAGAGGGCGATACGCTACCGACTATCGTATATGAGCCACTTGATATTATGAAAATGGAGATGCCACCGGCATTTAGAGGCTATGGTGCGAAAGGTAATATTATTGAGCATCCAGATAGTGCCATCCGCCAAAAAGAGGTCGATGAAATTCGTGAGAAAATGCAAGCTGAAGGTAAGAGCAGACAAGAAATTCAAGAGGCTTTAATGCACTATGATCTTCAACCAAAATACAAAGCACCAAACGAAAGAACAGGAATAGGATATGAGTAGAAAAATAACCATAAAAGCATTTAAATATAATCCGTTAAGCAAAATTTCAAAGCCGCATTTTGCGACCTACGAGCTAGAAGAGACTGATGGTATGACATTATTTATCGCGTTAAATATGATTCGCGAGAAATTTGATCCAGATCTTAGCTTTGACTTTGTTTGTCGTGCTGGAATTTGTGGAAGTTGTGGCATGCTTGTAAATGGCAAGCCAAGATTAGCGTGTAGAACTCTTACTAAAGATTTTGAAAGCGGAGTAATCGAGCTTATGCCTTTGCCAGTATTTAAGTTACTAAAAGACTTAAGTGTAGATACGGGTAACTGGATGAATGCGATGAGTAGGCGTGTGGAGAGCTGGATACACACCGACCACGAGACAGATATCTCTAAGCTTGAAGAAAAGGTTGAGCCTGAAGTAGCGCAGGAAGTATTTGAGCTTGATCGCTGCATCGAGTGCGGTATCTGCGTGGCTGCGTGTGGTACGGCTATCATGAGGCCTGATTTCATCGGTGCGGTCGGACTTAACCGCGTAGCAAGATTTAAGATCGACGCACTTGATAAACGAACCGACGAGGACTTTTACGAGCTTATCGGCGACGATGACGGCGTGTTTGGCTGTATGACTTTACTAGGCTGTGAAGACAACTGCCCTAAACACTTACCACTTCAAAGCCGCATAGCTTATATGCGTAGAAAAATGGCTGCTATAAAGTAGCAAAGGGGCTGTAAAAGCCCCAAATTTACTTCTAAATTTGTTAAAAAAGATTGCAAATAGATGCCAAAAGGCATAAAAAGATATCAATAGATAAAAATAAGAAAAATAAAAATATCAAAAATGGGATTGATAAGAGTGCGCCCATTATATAACCAAGTGGAAATACGATAAGTATAAAGACGATTCCAACACCAGAAACAAAACAAAAAATTAGCGCAAATATCGTAGCAAAGGTATTTACAAATAAGCTAATATTTTCTAAAAGAAAATTTGTTAGGCCAAGACTTCTCATGTCTTGATTATAGCTTTTAAGCCAAAAAATTTATATAATTTCAAAAATTTGCTTCATTTAAGGATATAAAATGTTACCAAGCTATAAAGATATGATGCTACCTATTTTAGAATTTGTCGCACAAAAGAAAGAGGCAAATAGAACTGAAATTTCTAAATTTATAATTAAGCATTTTAAGTTAAAAGACGAAGATCTTTTGCAAAAAATAAAAAGAGGAACTCCAACTTATATAAATCGTACCGATTGGGCCTTATCCTATCTGGCCACAACAGCTCAAGTAAAATCAAAGCCAGAAAAAGTACCGCTTCAAAAAGTTGGTAGAAGTCTATTTGCTATAACAAATTTTGGCAAAGAGCTAGTAAGTAGCAAGGACAAAAAGAGCAAATTTCTCACTTGGTACGATGAAATTTACAAGCAAGAGATAAGGCAAGAGAAAAAAGAAGCCACGGAAAATACCCCAGATGACAATATAGATGAAGCGCTTTGCAAGATAAAAGAAGAGCTAAAAAGTGAAATTTTATCTAGCATTTTAGAAAAAGAGCCAAGATTTTTTGAATACCTTGTAACAAAGCTACTTGAAAAGATGAATTATGGAGCTGGAAATCTTACGAACAAAGGCCCAGACGGCGGAATAGATGGCATCATAGATGAAGATGAACTTGGGCTTTCTAAAATTTATATCCAAGCAAAAAGATACAAAGACGGCAGTAATATCCGTAGGCCAGAAATTCAGCAGTTTATCGGCGCCATCTCAAATAAAAATATTAAAAAAGGCGTCTTTATCACTACGGCAAAATTTACTAAAGAAGCTGAAAATTTCGCCAAAGATAATCAAAATTTTAGTGTGGTTTTGGTAGATGGCGACAAGCTTGCAGAGCTAATGATAAAATACAAAGTCGGCGTTCAAACAAGCCAAATATATGAAATTTGCAAAATCGACACCGACTTTTTTGAGGAAAATAATTTTTAAGGCGTTGATTTGAAATTATCTTTTGCTATTTAAATTTTAAAACAAAACAGTAAAAGCAAGCTTTGTGGCATTATTAAATTTATACAAAAACACTTTAATTTTTAAGATTTTACTTTTGTAAAGCTTAGCAAGACTCTATCTTACAAAGCTTTATAAATAAATCAAGACTAAAAATAACAAAATTTCTAAAATACGCACGCGGCCTTAACCACGTGCGTTTTATTTAGTTTTCCACCGGTATCTGCCCAAATTCTCCTCTGCGATAATCATCAATTGCTTGATTAATCTCCTCTTTTGTATTCATCACAAACGGTCCATATCCTACTACTGGCTCATCTATCGGCTCACCTGAGAGAAGTAGTATCTTTGCCTCACCACCCATAGCTTTTATGATTACTGCACCGCTAGCGTTTTCAAACCTTACTAGTTGTGTTTCACTTGCTTTTTGTGAGTTATTTATTATCACATTGCCACGCAAGACGACCAAGCTTAGATTGTGGCTTACTGGTAAGTCTAGCGTTATCTTACCATCTTCTTTTACGCTTATATCCCAGACATTTAGCGGCGTAAATGTACTTGCAGCACCCCTTGTGTTCTCATACTCACCAGCTATTATCCTAGCTTCACCGTCTCCTATACTAACCACTGGGATACGCTCTTTTGGTAGGTGCTGATACTTAGGCTGCGTATTTTTATGTGCTTTTGGTAAATTTACCCAAAGCTGCACTATCTCAAAAAGCCCACCTTTTTGACCAAATTCTTTTGAGTGAAATTCTTGATGAGTTACTCCTACACCAGCTGTCATCCACTGCACGTCACCTTGCTTTATGACGCCACCACCACCTGTTGAGTCTCTATGCTCGACCTCACCAGCATAAGCGATAGTTACCGTCTCAAAACCTTTGTGCGGATGCTCGCCAACGCCACGAGGTTGTCCATTATTTAGCTCAAAATACTGCGGTGCTGCATAATCAAGCATCAAAAAAGGATTCGTTCCTTTATCAACTTCATCCATATGTGTAAAAAGCGGATATACTAAAAATCCATCACCCACCCAGTGCGAGCTTTTTGGATTGTAAACCTTGCTAACATTTCTCATGTTTTCTCCTTATTTTTTATTTTCGTGCGGAGATTATAAAAAGGTGCCATTAACATATAATTTAATTTCAATAAATACTTATTAAGTTTCTTAAACAAATCTTAGACCAATAAACCAAAAAGCAAATTTCACACATCTGCAGAAGTTAATTATTAAAATTTTATCACCTAAACGCCGTCTAAAATTTAAGTGTTATAATTACAGTGAAATAACGATTTTAAGGAGAGGATATGCAATCTCGCATAATCACTGGCGTTTTGATGTTTGTTGCTATTTTAGTAGTTTTTTTTATTGATAATTATATTTTAAATTTTATCTTGCTCGGCGCTGTGCTTTATTTTGCATTTAATGAGTCGCTCAAGCTTTATAATATCGATCACAAACAGCTAGTTTTTGCCGCACTTGCTTTTTATGTGCTTACATATTTTACAAATCCAATTTTCATAGCGATCCTTGCTATCATGCTGGTTGCTTCGATCCTAGCTCACATAAAAAGTGAAAATTTAAAGCTAGTCGCACCCTTTGTATATCCGACCACGCCGATCTTTATGATGTGGATGCTTTACTCAGAGTATGGCGTAGGCTATCTTGCATGGCTTATATTAAGCGTCGTTGCAAGCGATAGTGGTGCATTTTTTGTTGGTAAAATGTTTGGCAAACATCCATTTAGCCCAAGCTCACCAAACAAAACAATCGAAGGTGCAGCAGGCGGTGTGGCGATAGGCACTGTAATTGGCTGCATTGTTGGAAATTTTGTAACCGAAGGATTTTTTCAAATTTTATTCTCAAGCTTTTTAGTCTGCGTGTTTGCGGTCTGGGGAGATCTCTTTGAGAGCTACTTAAAAAGACTTTGCGGCGTCAAAGACAGTGGTTCGCTATTCCCAGGACACGGCGGCATGCTTGATAGGATAGATGGCTATTTATTTGGCGTAGTAGCCCTACTTTGGTCGCTCTCGTGGTAATACTTGGCTCAACTGGTTCAATCGGCAAAAACGCCCTTAATCTTTGCGAAAAATTTGGCGTAGAGGTTGAGGCGTTAAGCTGCGCTAAAAATGTAGATTTGCTAAATGAGCAAATCTTAAAATTTAAGCCAAAATTTATCTGCTTAGGCGATGAAAAGCTAGTTAAAAACGTAAAAAATATAGAAACTAAAAATATCTTTTTTGGTGAGGCTGGGCTACTACAAATGCTAGAAATTTCAAGCTCAAAAAAGGTAATAAACGCCCTTGTTGGATTTGCCGGCCTTGCCCCTAGTCTAAAGACACAAGCTCTTGGCAAAAGACTTGCGCTTGCAAACAAAGAGAGCCTTGTTGTTGGTGGCAAATTTCTAAAAACTAGAGAAATTTTACCAATAGACAGCGAGCATTTTGGGCTTAAATTTCTACTTGAAAATAAAGCTGCACCAAAAAGACTCATTATCACAGCAAGTGGAGGCGCATTTTATAAAAAGCCGATGAAATTTCTAAAAGACGCCACACCAAGTGATGCTTTGAAGCATCCAAACTGGGATATGGGCGCAAAGATTACGATTGATAGTGCGACGATGGCAAATAAGCTTTTTGAGGTGATGGAAGCTTACTGGCTTTATGGCATCAAGGAGATCGAGGCTGTGATAGAGCCAACTTCTGCGATACATGCCGTAGTTGAATTTATAGACGGCTCAAGCACGATGCACCTCTCGCAACCTGACATGAAACTAGCTATCGCTCATGCTATGTTTGAAAATATCAATGAAAATATCGTTTCGCATGCAAATTTACTTGATCTAAAAAATATAAAATTTCATAAAATCAGCCTTAAAAAATATCCCATTTTTTCGCTAAAAGATGAAGTACTAGCAAACCCTGATCTAGGTGTGGTGATAAATGCAGCAAATGAGGTTGGAGTATTTAGCTTTTTAGAGAGAAAATGCTCATTTTTGGATATCTCAAGGCTCGTTTTAAGCTCTGTTAAAAATTTTAGAAATATTAAAATTTCAAATATTGATGAAATTTTTGAAGTTGATAAAGAAGTTAGAAATTACGCAAAAAGGATGCTAAATGCAAAGGTATGAGGGTTATAAATTTGATCCCAAACAAAGCTTAATTGGTGTTCAGTTTTTATTTGTTGCTTTTGGTGCACTGGTATTAGTGCCGATACTTACGGGATTAGATGCAAACGTAGCTCTCTTTACGGCCGGTCTTGGCACGCTACTTTTTCAGCTAATCACTAGAAAAAATGTTCCCCCTATTTTTTTAGCAAGCTCCTTTGCTTTTATCGCGCCACTTCAGTACGGTATCGAAAAATGGGGCATAGCCGTGACGATGGGGGGCGTTATATTTGCTGGATTTTTCTACGTTGTTTTAAGCCTCGTGGTCCGATTTGGCGGAGAGAAAATTTTGCATAAATTTTTGCCTCCAGTTGTCGTTGGACCTGTCATCATGACAATAGGCCTTATCCTTGCTCCAAATGCCGTCAAAATGGCAACATCAGCTACTGAAATTTATACACAAAATGAGGCGATGATCGTCGCTGGCATTTCGTTAGTGGCTACTATTTTAGTGATGATGCTTGGGCGTGGCATGTTTAGGCTTATACCTATTTTGCTTGGTATTATCACCGGATACATCGTAGCTTACTGCTTTGGCATGGTTGATTTTACACCTATCTTTAATGCACCTTGGTTTAGAATGCCAAATTTCACCACACCAAAATTTGAGTTTGAAGCGATAATTTATATGATACCTATCGCTATCGCTCCAGCGATCGAGCATATAGGCGATATGCTTGCTATATCAAATGTTACAAAAGAAGATTTTCTAAAAAATCCAGGCCTTAAAAACACACTCCTTGGAGATGGACTTGCTACTTCGCTTGCTGCTTTTTTTGGTGGTCCGCCAAACACTACATACTCAGAGGTCACAGGCGCAGTTAGCCTTACAAAAGCTTATAATCCAGCAATCATGACCTTTGCAGCAATCACTGCCATTGTACTAGCCTTTGTTGGCAAGCTAGGAGCTGTACTCTCAACTATCCCAGCCCCAGTCATCGGCGGTATCATGCTGCTACTTTTTGGTATCATCGCAAGCGTTGGCATGGAGACGCTTATAAAAAACAAAGTCGATCTTGCAGACCCTAGAAATATGATAATCGTAGCCCTCATCTTTATCTTTGCTATCGGCGGCATGGTACTTGACCTTGGAGCGGTTAAATTTTCAGGCATAGGGCTTGGCGCGGTTACTGGTATAGTTTTAAATTTGCTTTTACCAAAGACAAAGCATTATGAAGGATATTAATGCGTAAATTTTTACTTTTTTTACTAACCTTTACCACTGCTAGTTTAGCCAATACTTTAGACTATGCGCTTATCAAAAAAGGTGAGCCAAGCGAAAATACGATGTTGTTAATCGGCGGTATTCAAGGCGATGAGCCAGGTGGATTTTTGGCAGCCTCTATCGTGGCAACTGACTATAACATCACAAAAGGTTCGCTTTGGGTCGTGCCAAATTTAAATTTCCCAAGCATAATCGAGCGAAGTCGTGGTACAAAAGGCGATATGAATAGAAAATTTGCCCATGTCGATAAAAACGATCCTGATTACAACTCAGTGATGAAGATAAAAGACGTCATAACCGACAAAAACGTTACGCTCATCTTAAATTTGCACGATGGAAGCGGCTATTACAGAGATAAATTTATAAACAAAGACGAAAATCCAGATAAATGGGGCAATACTTGCATAATAGACCAAAGCACACTTCCTGGTTCAAAATATCCAGAGCTTGAAAACATTGCTTCAAGCGTAAAAGACGTGTTAAATAAGCACCTAATAGATCCAAAGCACCAGTATCACATCAAAAATACGCACACCGCAATGGGTGATAAAGAGATGCTAAAAAGCCTAACTTACTATGCTATCACGCAAAATAAATCAGCCTTTGCAAACGAAGCTAGTAAAAATTTGAACGCCGAGCAAAGGACTTATTACCATCTAATCGCCATTGAAGAATATATGAAAAAGGCTGGCATTAGCTTTACTAGGCCGTTTAATCTTGATGTTAAAAGCGTAAAAAAAGCAATCGAAAAAGAGATCAGACTTGAACTTGAAAATTCATACGCGATAAGCCTTAAAAATCTAAAGCCTTTAATAAATTTTGTCCCACTTAAAAAAGGCGAGTTAAATTACAGCTCACCAAATCCGCTAATAGCCGTTATAAAAGAAAATGGTAGCTTCAAAGTGCAGTACGGCAACCGCTTTGTTACTAGGCTAAAGCCACAATATTTTGAGTTTGCAAAGCCGCTTGAGGAAATTTCACTAATAAGCGACGGCAGCGAGCTTACATTAAAAAGTGGCGATAAATTTAGCGTGAAAAAGAGCTTTAAAATTAAAGCGCTCAAAAACGTGCGCGTAAATGTCATAGGATATGGCACAAAAAGTATAGATGAGAGCGAGCAAGAAGTGACTAAAAATAGCCTAAATAAAAGCTACAGCATCGATAAAGACAGCAAAATTTACCGAGTCGAGTTTTATAAAAACGAAGATGGCAAAGAGAAATTTGCTGGCATGATCTTAGCGGAGTTTAAATGATACTTGGCATCGAAAGTAGCTGCGATGATAGCTCGGTCGCACTAATAGATGAACGCACTTTAGAGAAAATTTATTATAAAAAAATTTCTCAAGAGGAGGAGCACGCTATCTTTGGTGGCGTTGTTCCTGAGCTTGCAGCTAGACTTCACACAAAGGCACTGCCAGCACTTTTAGAGGATATCTTGCCAAATTTTAAAGATATAAAAGCGGTCGCTGTGACAAATGAGCCAGGGTTAAGTGTGAGCCTAATAGGCGGCGTCAGTATGGCAAAAGCGCTAAGCGTGGCTCTAAATATCCCGCTAATTGCCGTAAATCATTTAGTTGGCCACATCTACTCACTATTTTTAGATCGCGAAGCCACCTTTCCACTTGGCGTCCTGCTAGTAAGTGGTGGGCATACGATGATCCTAGAGATTGACGAAAATGGTGAAATCACTGAGCTAGCAAGCACTAGCGATGATAGCTTTGGTGAGAGCTTTGACAAGGTTGCTAAAATGCTTGATCTTGGCTATCCAGGCGGTGCCGTAGTTCAGCAAAATGCCCTACTTTGCAAAGACAAAGAGAGGTTTCATTTTACCATTCCACTTCTTCATGATAAACGCCTTGAATATAGTTTTTCAGGGCTTAAAAACCAAGTCAGAGTCGAAATTTCAAAGCTAAAAAGTATCACTCCAAAAGATATTTCTGACATCTGCTACGCATTTGAAAATACTGCCTGTGGGCACATTTTAAACAAGCTTGAAAAGGTCTTTTGTTTAAGAAATTTTAAGCGTTTTGGCGTAGTTGGCGGTGCAAGTGCAAATCTAAATTTACGAAAAAGACTTGAAACGCTTTGCCAAAAAAATGAGTGCGAGCTTTTGCTAGCTCCACTTGAGTTTTGCTCTGACAATGCCTTAATGATAGCAAGAGCAGGACGTGAAAAATACCTAAAAGGCGAGTTTGTAAACCATAGCGAGCTAAATATAAACCCAAGAGTTAGCTTTAAAAAGCTTGAGTTAAATTAAACTTTTTAAAAAACATAAAATTTTGCGCCTAAATCTTGATAGCTTCGTAAGTAAAAACGTAATAAAATCTAAAAAATTTCAAAAAAAGAATCTTTAATGGACGAGTTTTTAAATCACGCTTGGCATTTAAATAAAATTTACGCCAACACTGATGCGAGCGTACCTTTTTACCCAGATCTACTGGCGCTTCTTTTATCTTGTGATGAGAAAAATTTAGATGAGTTTATGGCTCTTGCTGAGTTTAGAACTATCTTAAAAAAACTAGGCGTTGGACTTGATATCTTTAGCATACAAAGTGCCCAGCTAGCCACGCTAAAAGCACTAAATGAGGCAAAAATTTCAAGCGATGAACTCATAATCTACTTACAAAGGCTACGTGACGAAAAGATAATTAGCCATGAAAAATTTGATTTTTTAATAAAATTTATAAGCAAAAACTCAAATCAAAATAAGGCTGAAATTTCTAATGCAAAGCCAAAAGATCATTTTCACAAGAGCTTGGATTTTCTAAACGAGATAAATGAAAAAGCAAGCATGCTTGATGAAGATAAAGAATTTTTACTAGCTTTGAAAAATGCCAAGAAAAGATCAAATGAAACGCTTTTTAACATCGCAGTAAGCGGCATCATAAACTCTGGCAAATCAACGCTTTTAAATGCGCTTTTAAACAAATCCGTCCTAGGCACTTCAAATGTGCCTGAAACCATAAATTTAACCATCTTAAAGCACGCATCAAATAGCCATGCAAAGGTAAATTTTTATAGCCCATACGAGCTAGAAAAGCTTGGACTTTCAAGCAAAAATTTACTAGCTAATAGCGTAGAGATCAGCCTAGATGAGATAAAAAACTATACATCTTCAAGCTCAAAAACGGCAAATCTCGTAAAAAGCGTTGAGCTTTATGATGACTTGGAGCTTTTAAGAGATAATGTCTGCATCATAGACACTCCGGGCATAGATGATGCGATTGTTTTAAGAGAGCAAATTACTACAAATTTTATGAAAGAGTGCGACCTTTTGGCTCATCTCATGAATGCTTCGCAAAGCGCAACGCAAAAAGACGCACTATTTTTGAAAAAATGCCTTGAAAACTCGCACATCGTAAGAGTTGCTATCGTGCTAACTCACGCTGATGAGTTAAACGCAAAGGATATTAATGAAACGCTTAACTACGTAAAAAAGGCGATTGGCGAGCAGATAAATGATATAAAGATAGATTATTTTGCCCTTAGTGCAAAAGCTTATCTTGATGGCGCTTTAAATAGTGGTGTGCCGGAGTTTAAAGAGTATCTTTACGATGTGCTTTTTGGTAAAGACTCTAAAAAATCAGCTCTAATTTTAAGCTCATATCAAAAAGAATTACAAAATATTTTAAAAACAAAACTCGAAGCCACAAAGGCTGAAATTTTAGAGCTTAAGGCATTTGGTTTAGAGCTAGAAGCTTTGCAAAACGAGCAAGCAAATATCAAAAATTCTCTTAATGAAAATTTCATAAAACTTGAAAGGCTTTTAGAAACCGAGCTAAAAAAACTCGATGATAAAAATGCAAAAGATATCTATAAAATGGGGCTTGAAGCACTACTACAAAATCTAAATGAAAAGATTAAGAGTGAAATCGCTTACTGTAAAAGCAAAAGAGAAAATTTAAATCTAAAACGTCTTACACAAATAGCGAAAACTACACTTTGTGACGGAGTTGCGGCACTTATGAGAGAGGCTAGAAATGAAACTTTAGTGCAGACAAAGTCATGCGAGCAAAATATTGCTTTAAGTTTTGATGGCTTTAAGGTGAGTGAAAATAAAATTTTTAGTATAAATGACTTTTTAAAGCAAATGGGCGTAGAGCTTGATTTTAGCGAGCTTTTAGATGAGCTTGAAGCTAAAATTTTAAGCAAAAATGAGCCAGATGAGGCGCTTTTGGGTTTAAGACAAAATTTACTTAACAATAAAAGCATATCGCAGTTTTGTGAGACGCTAGCAGAACATGAAAAAAAGCTGCTAAAAGAGCGAGTAAAGGCTTATGAGATGAGCCAAAAAGAGACTCTAAACCAAAGACTTTTAGTGCTCAATGAAAAACTTAATGAGCTAAATTTACAAAATCAAAGCTCAATTTCAAAGCTTAAACAAAAGACCTCCTTGCAAGATGAAATTTACTCACTTTTAGAGGATATTAAAAATGTTTAATGAGTTTATAAATGCCTACAAAGCGAGATATTTTAAGGTCTTTACAAATGATTTTAAGGGTGAGCTAGCTAGGCTCATAAATGACCTAAACGATCCTAGTTTGCATATAAGCGAGCAGATAAAAGAGAGCTTAAATTTACTAATAGACACTCTAAATGAACCACCACTAATAGCTGTTATCGGTCAATTTTCAAGTGGAAAATCAACATTTTTAAACGCACTTCTTGGTCAAGATATCTTGCCATCAGGACTAACTCCAGTCACCGCAAAGGCTGTGAGGCTAAAATTTGCAAAGATGCCACTTCTAAGCGTGAAATTTATAAACGGTAGCGAAAGCCTGCTAGCAAGTAGCGATCTAGCCGAGCTAAATAAGTTAGGCGAGCAAGTTTCTGGTATGACGCTTTATGCACCAAGTGAAATTTTAAAAGAGATAAATTTCATCGACACTCCTGGCCTAAACTCGCTAAGAGATGCTGACACAAAAGAGACAAAAAATACGCTAAAAAAGGTTAGCGGCGCAATATGGCTAAGCCTTGCAAATAACGCCGCAAAGGCAAGCGAGCTTGAAAGTATCAAAGAAATTTTAAAAGCCAATGATCTAAAAGCGATCTGCCTAATCAACCAAAAAGACAAGCTAAGTGAGGACGAGCTTGAAAATTTGCTAAAGCACGCTAGACAAACTTATGGCGAGCTTTTTGAGGATATCATCGCTATCTCATCAAAGCAAGCTCTTCTTGGTATTACAAATAATGATAATAGCCTACTTGAAGCTTCAAATTTTAACGAAGCTCTAAAGGCCATTAAAGAGTGCTTTTTAGACAAGAGCTTTAAAGAAAATTTCATAAAAGCAAGGGCAAAAAAGATCGTAAAACTCCTAACCAACGAGCAAGAAAAACATCTAGAAATTTATGATAATGCGCGGTTTATTTTAGATGAATTTAGTGGCTCATTAGATGGGAGGCTGGAGACGATAAAAGAGGAGTTTAAGCCAAAGATCGCTTTAAGATATAGTCAAATGAGTGAAGTTATAAAACTTGCTGCTGATGAGGTATTTAAGCTACTTAAGCCATTTTCAAAGACAAAATTTAACGCTTCAAAGACGCTTTTAAATAAAGAAATTTACAAGCGTGAAAATTTTGAGGTAATAAGCCTTGATAGCGACGAAGTCTTTTCAAAACTTATCTACGAAGATGTGGTTTTTAATAAATTTTTTAAACGCTACAAAAAAGATTTAAAAGAGCTAGAAAATGCAATAACTTCAGCGTTTAATGAGCTTTATAAAAATTTAGAGGATAAATTTTTAATATATAAATCTCGCTATGAAAATTACGCTAGCTTTGATGATCAAGTCTTGGCTTACGAAACAAAATCCATAAATACCTATGCCGGACGGACATATGAAAATTTTTTAAGAGAGTATGAAACGGCTAAATTTAAGGCCATACAAAAGGTCTCTTTGTTTTTTGAAAAGCTTGATATAAAGCTAGCCTCAAACTATGAAAACGCGCTCAAACTCGCGGTTTATTTTATAAAACAAAAGATAGAAAAGACGCTGGAATCGCATCTGCAAATGAATACGCCACTTTATATTCCAAGTGCAAAAGATGTCTATGAGCGTATGCTCGATGCGTTTAGCCTTTATGAGTTTGAAGCTTTAATGTGCTCAAATAGCTCGTTTTTAAATAAAATTTTGCTTGATATAAAGAGCGATTTTAATGAAATTTATAGTTTAAAAATAGCAATGCTTGATGGCTTAAAAGCAAGAGTTAAAGAGCAAATTTCAAAGATCGAAGACCTTTGTGAAAATTCATTGCTATTAAGATAAATAAAAATTTTAAAGCTTAGAAGCTATCCATTTAAGGATAGCTTTTATTTTATGCGTGCATTACGCCGATCTTTGGTGCGTCAAATGCAGTTACACGCTTTGGCACGCCTTTAAATTTCTCGACATTCACAAGGCTTGTGTGAGCGGTGTTGCTCTGGCTCATCTTGCTTGATGGCACGTCTTTTGTGAGCACATTTAAATTTCCGTGCAAGCAAAGGCTCTTTTCGCCCGGTTTTTCAGGGTCGTACCAAGCACCTTCGCTTACTATTACGACATTTTGTGGCACATCCTCGGTCACAAAGGCACCGCACAAAATTTCGCCTCTATCATTAAACACACGTACCACGTCGCCCATCTTTATCCCTCTAGTCTCGGCTGTCTTTGGATTTATAAGCACTGGCTCACGCTCTGCGATCTCGTTAAAGTTGCGAAGCACGGAGTTATTTAGCTGCGAGTGAAGCCTAAATTTAGAGTGTGCGCCGCTAATTGCGATAGGATATTTTTTATTTTTTGCGCCAAGCCACTCAAACGGCTCAAGCCAAGCTGCATGCGGTGGGCAGTCATCATAGCCAAAGCCAGCGACAGTCTCAGAGTAAATTTCTATCTTACCAGATGGCGTTTTTAGCGGATTTGCCACTGGATCGTCGCGGAATTTCTTGTAGTTTGTGAAGTAGCGTTTTTTCTCATCGATCTTGTCAAATCTAAAGTATCCCTTCTCCCAAAATTCCTCAAAGCTAGGCATGCTCTCATACCCAAGCTCAGTAGCCTTTTTAACGGCATCTTCATATATTGTCTTGACCCACTCTAGCTCACTTTTGCCCTCGCTAAATGCCTCTTCCCTGCCCCACTCTTTGGCGATCAGCCTTGCGATCTCGAAGTCACTCTTACTCTCGCCAAATGGCTTAACTAGTGGCTTCATAGCAAATAAATACTCACTTGTAGAGTTTGCCATTTCGATGTCTGTTCGCTCGTACTCAAGCGCAGCTGGTAAGACGATGTCACTAAATTTAGCTGTACTTGTCCAAAACGGCTCGCAAGTGATGATAGCATTAACGTTTCGCATAGCTTTTATCGCCCTGTTTGCGTCAGGATGCCTTGTGAAAGTCGAGCCATTTGCATTAAACATCACTCTAATCTTTGGCAGTTTATAGCTCTTGCCATTTCTTGTTATCTCCTTGCCTGGGCTTAGAAGCGCGTCTATGAGCCTTGAGTTTGGCATTTCGTAGTCCTTTGTCTTTGGTACCAGCCCGCTATCAATAAATTTTTGAGGTACCTTCGTCTCAAATGCCGCTAGTTTAGGCGCTATGAAGCTCTCATCAGCATTTTTGTGCATGCCGTCATTTGTGACAAAGCCACAACCCTCTTTGCCGATGTGACCAAGCATCGCATTTAGCGTCACAAGCGCCCAGTACGCCATCTCACCGTGATCTTGTCTTTGAATGGCGTAGCCACTAATTATCACTGAGTCATTTTTAGCTAGATCCTCACTAAATTTAGCAAGATCTTGCTCGCTCACACCACAAATTTTGCTTGCCCAAGCTAGGTTTTTATTGACCCCGTCTTTTGTGCCAAGCATGTACTCTTTAAATTTATCAAAGCCAACTGTGTATTTTTCTATAAATTCTTTGCTATAAAGCCCTTTTTCATAAAGGTAGTTACACGTACCTATCATCATCGCCGTATCGGTGCAAGGCACGACTTCAAGGTATTTTGAGTCAAAGTATTTTGCGCTATCGTTGTGATAAACGTCAACGCTATAAATTTTCATCTCGTCGCTTTCGCCTTTTTTTCTGATCTCATCGTAGTATTTATATGAGTTGTGAAGCGGCACGCCAATGGCGATCTTGTTTGAAACGACTGGGTTTGTGCCCCAAAATACGATCGTTTTGGCATTTTTTAAGATAGCCTCCCACTTTGTTGGTGCTAGCGCAGGATCGACGAAGCCAGTGACGTGAGGCATAATGACAGTCGCTGCACCGTATGAGTAGCCCCCTAGCTCATTTACGTAGCCGCCAAGCACGTTAAGTAGCCTTTTTGCGGTCTTTTGGCTGTGGCCAACTTTGCCAAGGCTACCCCACTGATAAACCTGTCCGTAGATCGCTTCAGCACCGTATTTATCAAAATTTTCTTTTAAAATTTTTGCACTTAGCTTTATAGCCTCGTCCCAGCTCACACGCACAAATTCCTCTTTACCACGAAGCTCTGGTTTTGGGTTGTTTGGATTGGCTAAAAAGCTCTTTCTAACAAATGGATATTTTACCCTGCTCTCATTTTGGATGTAGTCAATTACTGCGTTATTTAGCTCGTTTGGATAAGCATCGCCCTCAAATGGCACGGTCTCAACCACGCGTCCAGCGATAGTTCTTACATAAAATGCGCCAAATTTATTTGCGCTTAGTCCGCTTTGTTTGTCAAATAACGCTTGCTCTGCGCTTCCAAGCTCTTTTGCTTGAAGGCTAGCCGCGCCTAATGCGCTTAATCTTAAAAAGTCTCGTCTTTTCATTTTCTCTCCTATTTTGGTTAAATTTATTGTTTTTGGTTGGTTTTAGAAATTATAAATTTAGGGTTTTGTATCATTTCATCATTTAAAGGCCTTGTAATGTAATACGCAAACTTGCGTCTAAATTGCGCTATTTTAGCCAAAAATTTTTAAAGGATGGGCAGATGATTGGATTTTATGTAAATGTAAAGTTAAAAGCTGGATGTGAGGCGAAATTTGAAGAAATTTTAAAAGAGATCGTGCCAGCTTCAAAGAAAGATAAAGGCTGCATAAGCTACGAGTGCGGCATAGTTGCGGGTGGTAAAAACGAATACTGTTTTATGGAAATTTGGGAAGATCTTGCAAGCCAAAAAGAGCATATGAAAAGCGCTCATATGGTGAAAAACGCAGCTGCACTGGAGGGTTGCAAAGAGAGCCAAGAGGTAAAAATAGTAAATTTTGTGAGCGTAAAGGAATAATATTTGCTTTAAAAAGGGCAAAATCCACAAAAAATGAGCGAAGAAAAAATGCTTGAGATGATAAATGCGACTGCTGATATTATATTTATGGCCGTACTTAGGGGGCGAGTAAGCTTTGAGGCTTGCAAAAAAGATAGAGAATTTATTGACTCTTTAAGAGAAGAGCTACTTGGCAAAAATCCAAATAAATTTAAAATCGCCCAAAACTCATACCAAATGATCGCCATTTTTGAAAAATACCGCAATAAAAAATAATCCACTTAAAATTTAAATCTGCTTGCCGATATTGTGTTAAAGGATTGACATGATAAACGCACTAAATGGATTTAATCAAAGCTTTAACTACCAAGACGCTTTTAGTAAGCGCCAAGCCACAAACACGAATTTAAACAAAGTAGAAATTCCCGCTGAAACTGCGGACATCAAGCATCTACCGCTCTCTGGCTACTCATCAAATGATAAAATTTCTATCTGGGGCAAGATAAATGGCATAGATAGTTCTATGAGTAAAGACGAGGTTGCTAGTCTTAAAAATTTCGTTGATAGCACGAAGCTTTGGCGAGCAAGCTCCATTCTAACCAGCGAGAAAAACGGCTTTAGCGTAGATGAGTTCATCAAAAATCACAAAATGAATGTAAATAACAAAATAACCAACAATGCTTTTGGTGCTCTTTATCTAAGCCGTGAGGCTACAAATTTACTAGACTCTGATCTAAGTATCGATGAGTTTAAAGATAAATGGCTGGAATTTACCGCCGAAAGGATACTTGGCGAGCATGCAAATGTAAAAATTTCTTTTAAAGATGGGGCTTTACATTACGAACAAAGCTCGGATAAAAAACGTATAGAATTCTTAGGTCAGCCTATGTTGCACCGTGTAAGCTATGCTGATAAAAACAGCAAAGATGAGTTTTTAAAATTTCTAAAAACAAGCTATGAAAAGGGCGAGAGCATCGCTGATGTGCTGCAAAATATCGCCCTTACACCAGTTAGAGAAGATGGCGATGAAGAGATAGAAGAAGAGAAATTTAAGCCTATGCAAGTTACCAAAAAGAGCGTGACTTACACGGATAAAGATATAAAACGTGAGTTTTTTGAGGAATTTATCAGGCGCGAGGTCGAAAATGGCGCAAGCTTTGATGAACTAGTGCAAAAGCTAAACAAACTAAAACCAAAGGACATACTAGCTTAGCTTTAGGTTTAAATTTTGGGGCTGGCTTGGCTCTTTAAATTTCTACTTAGATTTGAATTTAAAGAGCCAATTAGCCAACTAATTTAAAAAGCTAGCTTATCTTAATAAATTTTACTCGCGTTTAAATTTTTAAGAGCCAGCCAGCTTGACTCACTAAATTTCTACTTTGGATTATTTATACTTATCACCATATTTTTCTCATCAAGATATAGTTTAGCAGCCTCTTTGATATCGTCATTTGTGATGGCTTTTACCACACTTGTGTACTTATCAGCCGTATAAAGTGGTGTGTTAAAAATTTTATTTGAGATGATGAGCTTTTGCCAAAACTCAGGCTTTTCATAATCTTTTTTTATAGAAATTTCACTCTGTGCCTTAAAATCCTCCAAATGCTTTGGCAAGATCGCGCCACTACTCTTGATGCTAGCTATTATCTGCTTTATCTCGGTGATGATCTTGTCCGTATTTGCAGGATCACAAGTAAAACTAATTAGCATATCTGAATGCTCAAAAGGATAGCGTGCGAGCTTGGCATTTAGACTAAAGCCGTATGTTTGTCCCTTATCTTCTCTGATCTTTTCTCGAAGCGCCGTTTTTAAAATTTCACTTAATGCTCTTAGTCTAATCGCTTTTTCAAAGCTATATTTCGCATCAGAATTTATGATATTTATGCCAACATCGCTTCTTTTTGTGCTTTGATACTCTCTTTTAAAGGTGTGCTGCCCCTTGATACTTCGCACGCCATCGTCTTTAAATTCTTCAGCCTCGCCAAGCTTTGGTAAAGTGGCGATATACTTTTTGATAAGTGGCAAAAACCTCTCTTCGTCGGTGTCGCCGATGATTACAAAAGTATATGAGGCTGCGTTTGTAAATTTATCTTTGATGATCTCTTTTAGCTCATTTAGCTTTAACGCATCGATATCAGCCATCTCAAGCGGCGTGGCACGTTTATTGTTTTCATAAAAAAACTTACTAAATTCGGTGCTAAATTTATATTCAGGCAAATTTTGCTCTTTGCTTAGCTCATCTTTTGCTCTTTGCTTTATCCTCTCAAGCACGTTTACATCGGCTCTTGGAGCGTTAAATTCTAAATTTATAACAGCTAGCAGCGAGCTAAGATCGCTGGTGCTTGATGAGCCATAAATGCCTTGCGTAAGTGCTTCTATACCCTTTTCGTAGCTTACGATCTTGCCATTTAGTGCCTTTGAAAGCTCATAGTTATTAAATTTACCAACGCCACTCTCGTTTGTAAGTGCCACTGCAAAGCTACCAAGCTTTGGATCAGTCAAATTTGATGTGCCTCCTTTGCTGACGGCTGCAAACAAAACGCTATCTTTTTTAGTAGCTATTGGCCTAAAGATAACTTGCGAGCCATTTTGCATTTTGTAGGTATAAATTCCATTTTTTTCATCAAAGCTTCTTGAGCTTATCTCTTTTGGCTCTAAATTTTCATTGCCTAGGCTCTTATCGTTGTTATTAGCAGATAGGTTTGTGTTATAAGCAGGCGCCTTGGCAAAAAGCTTTAAAAACTCATCTTTGCTAAGCTTAAAACCATCTTTGCTAAAAATTCTTACACGCTCATCAGAAATAGCCAAAATTTGCCTAAACCTATCATTCACGTCAGCTAATGTAATCTCGTTTAATAGCTTTAAACTAAGCTCTTTGTCGTCTTCATCGCTTAACACAAAGCCACCATTTTCTATCATGTTTAAAATTTGTCCTGCGTAAGCGCTTGACTTTTTAGTCTTTGAGCGTTTAAATTTTGCATCCACATTTGCCGCAAACGCCTTTTTCACATCTTCAAATTCATCTTTATTAAAGCCAAACTCTCTAATGCCTTTTATAACGCCAAGCATATCTTTAAGACTTGCGTTAAAATCGCCTCCAAGTACATTTGTTTCAAAACTATAAATTTTCTGCTTTGCTTGAAGTGTTTGAGCTATAAAATCAGTGCTTAAATTTGATGAATTATTTGCATTTTTTTGCTCATAAAGTATATTTATCAGGCTTGCGATAAGTGCGTCTTCTAAATTTCTCTTTGCGTCAGCCTCATTTAAAACTGGGCTAAATTTATCAAAATAGCTTAGTCTAACTAGTTCCATTCCAGTTTCATTCGAGTCATAGTTAAAAATATTTAAACCATTTTTAAAGCTGATATTTTTTTCTGGATGAATGTAAGAATTTGTATTTTTTGCTTGACTAAAGCTTTTTTCGATTAAGCTTTTTATCTCATTTTTATCAAAGTCGCCAACAGCAACAAAGCTCATAAATCTTGGCTGATAAAGCCTCTCGTAAAATTCTTGCATGTGCTTAGCATCTACGCTTTTGATGACGTTCATGTCACCTATTGGCACTCTTTTTAGATAGATACTGCCCTCAAAAATATCCTTTGTTTGAGCCAAATAAAGCCTATATCCTGGCGTATTTCTCTGACGCTCTTCTTCCATTATGACTCCACGCTCTTTATCAAGCTCCTTAGGATCGATTTTAACGCCATCTATCCAATTCGAAAAGACCTTGAATGTATCTTGTAAATTTTTCTCATTTACATTAATCGTTAAGACATAGCTCGTCTGATCGTAGCTCGTCTGCGCGTTTAGATCGGCTCCAAATTTCACACCAAGGCTCTCAAGCTGTTTAATGAGCTCATTTTTACTAAAGTCACGGCTGCCATTAAATGCCATGTGCTCCAAAAAGTGAGCAAGACCTTGCTCGCCATCTTTTTCATCAGTTGAACCAGAATTTATAACAAGATAAAAAATAGCTGTTTTTTGTGGAAATTTATTCTCTTTGATATAGTATTTTAGCCCGTTTTTTAGCTCTCCATTTAACATATCTTTATCGTTTTGAAGTGCAAAAAGACCCATTACTAGACAAAAAAGCAACAAAATTTTTCTCATTATTTTCCTTTTTAATTTTAATCGATAGACAAAGCAGAATTTAGCATAAGCCTGCAAATTTGCAGGCTAGAAGGTTATTTTAGATCGTATTTTTTAAGTAAAGCTTCGTAGCTTCCGTCTTTTTTCATATCATCTAAAATTTGATTTATTTTCTCTATTAACGCACTCTCTTTTCCTTTATCAAATGCTATTGAAAAGCCTTCGCTACCATCAACTTCTTTGAAAAACGCTTCAAGTTCTGGATTTTTCTTGATAAAGCCATATCCAATAGAGCTATCAAGGATGACTGCGTCAAATTTACCGACTTTTAATCCCATTATGAGTGGCACAGTATCTTCAGAAGGCACTACTTTTACGCCATTTATAGCATTTGCTGCTAGCTCTTGGACGGTACCTTGTTGCACGCCAACTCTTTTGCCAGCTAGCTCTTCTTTAGCTTTTAGTGCGTCATTGCCTTTTTTCTTTAGATAAAGATTTTCAGTTAGATAGTACGGCTTTGTGAAATCAATCGATTTTAATCTATCTGAAGTCGCACTCATCGCACTTATGATGCCATTTATTTTGCCGGCTTTAAGCGCTGGGATAAGGCCATCAAAACTCATATTTATGATCTTATATGAAAAGTCCGCACGCTTTGAAATTTCATCGATCAGCTCAATGTCAAAGCCTGTTATTTTGTTATTTTCATCGATATATTCAAATGGCGGATAGTTCGCCGCTGTGCCAAATTTTAGCTCATTTGCACAAAGAGCAACAAAAGCTGTGAGTAAAAGAGCAAAGATCTTTTTTGTCATAATAGTGTCCTTTAAGGTGATTTAGTGGCTTAATTATCAGTATTTCTCTATTAAAAATTGTTTAAATCCGTAATAAAAGAAAAATGCTATAAATAATCGTATAGCAAAGTAGCATATAAATTTTTATAGATAAGTTCTATCCCTTAATTATCTTAAGGGATAGAATAATAGGAGCTCTAAGAGTAAGTCAAAGATTAAAATTTACTTTTTCTAACTTCGTTTACTATCGCCTTAGCCATGTCGTCAACATCAGATGTTACTTCATTTGCTTTATTGACAATTACTACATTTTCTTTTGTAAGTGTGTCTATTTGAGCAACTGATTGGTTTATCATATTGATTCCTTCACTTTGCTCTTTTATAGATTCGCTCATTTCATTGATTGATTGAGCTAGTACGTTTGTATTTGCTTCGATCTCTGTTAGAGATTTTTGAGTTCTCTCTGCTAGTTTTCTAACCTCATCTGCAACGACCGCAAAGCCTCTGCCGTGCTCTCCTGCACGTGCCGCCTCGATCGCGGCATTAAGAGCTAGTAAATTTGTTTGATCAGCTATATCTCTAATAATAGTTATGATGTTTTTGATCTCATCACTTTGTCTAATAACATCAGATGTTTTTTGAGATATTGCATTCATTGAGCTTGACATTTGCTCTACTGCGGCAGCAGACTCCTGAAGTGAGCTTGCTTGTACATTTGCACCTTGAGTTAGTTCTTTCATTGACTGACTTAAAGACTCAGCCTTTTCTTCTAGCACATGAGCTTGATCTAAATTTGCCCTTAACATTTTGGCTATCTCTTCACCAAGAGCATTTATGCCAACCGCCATCTTGCCATCATCTTCAAGCCTTTTAGTAAAGTCTTGTTTTTTAAAGCTTTCTAGTAGATTTAACACGTCATCACCATTTTCCGCAATAGCATGTTTTAGTGCGATTTGTAAGTCTTTGAAAGTTTGTTTTAGCTGGCTAAGTGCAGGATTTGAAGTATCTGCGTTAAGCTGAGCTACGTAGTTACCTTTGCCAATTTGATTTACAAAAGTATTTGCTTCTTTAATGAAATTATTTTGCTCAGATAAATTTGCCTCGATTTGTTTGATATTCTCATTTATCAGTGCACTCATCTGTCCGATCTCGTCGCTACCACTACGATCTAAAAATTCAGCCTTATTAGATTTATAATTTAAGAAGTCAAAAAATCTAACTAAGCCATTTTTAGTCTGATCTATACCAGAGATCAGGTTTTTACCTATTAATGTAGATACTAGCAACATAAGCAAAATACAAATCGCAATCACAATAGAACTTATAATAAGTTCGGTATTTGCATCACCCTTAATACGTATTGCATCTTTTTGCATATTATCAAGTAGTTTAAGTTCAAGCTCTCTCATCGCATCTATTGAAATGCTTATCTTTGAAAACCAACTTGCTGCATCATAAGATACATCTTCAGTGGCAACTACATTTTTAATAATATTCATCGCATCTATAAAATCAGCCTTTTTTCTAGCGATAGCATCAAATTCGTCACTAAATTCTTTTGGATTGTAATCGTAAAAATCCTGCATAAATTTATTTATAACGCTATTTAGTGCAACTACTTTATTGTAGTCCTCTTTGCTTATGCTCTTTTTAGTAAAAACCCCATTTAAAGTAGCACGCAAAATACCAAGAGACTCTTTTATCTCACCAACAATAATGATACGCTTTAGATCATCTACCAAGCTAGGCTCGAGCTTATCGCTATATCCATTTATAGCAATAACCTCTTTTCTTAAAATTTTTGTTATACGGCTAATTAGATCATTGCCACTTTTTTGATCTACATTTGAGCGGATACTATTTATCTCTGAAGCTATTTCATTTTTCTCTTCAAGCTTATCAAGCATAGCGTCTACTTTTTTACGCTGCTCTAATAAATTTTTATTATCCCCTCCTGCTAACACACCTGAGCTAAATCCGCGTTCTTTTTGCATTTCATGGATAAAATTATTTTGATTTATTATTGTATCCACGATTTTCTCACTAAACTCTGCTTTTGAGCGAGTCTTTAAGATACCATTTAGCATATATGCACTCATGATACCAAGGCCAATAAGACTGACGATAACTATCGCCATAATCTTAGATTTAATACCTAGATTATTCATTTTCTCTCCTTTTAGTTTTTCTTAATATCTGCTTCAAAAAATAAAGCCATACGACTTTAATACTTAAAATTTATCAACCAAAAAATACTTTTGGTTATTTTTATAAAAAATATCAATTAACGCATTTATGTAAAATTTTAATTTATATTTAGCTTTATTAAATAGTAGGAATTTTTTAACAAAATTGTGATATGTACAAATAGAAAATAGCACATTTAAAATAAATGCCGTTCTCATCCTGAGAAGCTTCATTTTTTCTCCTTGAAAATAATTAAGTCATTTTATTAATTTTACTTTTAAAAGATGTTAAATTTTAAAAATTAGAAAAAAGTGAGTTTTTGCAGAGAATTCCTGCTTCTCTGCAAATTTTGTATTTAGATTTATTTCTTTAATCCATATTTATCTAGCATTTTGTCAAAATCGCCAGATTTTTGTAGCTCATCGATCGCTGCGTCTATCTTTTTGATAAGCTCAGTGTGTTTGCCTTTATCAAACGCCATCGCAAATCCTTCCGTACCATCAGGAACTCTTAAAAATTCTTCCAAATCTGGATTTTGTTTTAAATACTCAACCCCTATCGGACGATCAGTTAGTACAACGTCGATTTTACCAGCGTTTAGTGACATGATGGCAGCTGCTACATTTTCAGCTGGTACCGATTTAGTAGTTATGCTTTTGGCTGCTTCTTCTTGTAATGTTCCGACTTGAGCTGAAATTTTTTTATCCTTAAGGTTGTCTTTATTTACATCTGAGCCTTTTTTGCGGATAAATAAATTTTCTGAAAAATAATATGGCTTGGTGAAATCAACCGATTTTCTTCTCTCATCAGTTGCACTCATTCCGCTTATGGCAATATCGATTTTACCGGTTTTTAATGCTGATATTAGTCCATCAAAGCTCATATTTGCAACATCAAATTTTATTCCAGTTTTTTTGGTGATCTCATTTAATAAATCTATCTCAAAGCCAACAATTTTATTGTTTTCATCAAGATATTCAAAAGGTGGATAATCAGCGCTCGAGCCAACTTTATAAACTACATTTTTACTAGCTTCTTCGGCATTATTTACTGCATTTTTTTTGTTAGCGTCATCGCCGCAACCTAGTAAAAATAAAACCAAGCTTGCCATCAAAAATTTTAAAATTTTACTCATTTTCTGCTCCTTTAATGATTTAAAATTTTACCTAAAAACTCTTTTAAACGCTCATGTTGCGGATTTGTAAAGACGTTTTTTGGTGTGTCATCAACTGCGATTTTGCCTTTATCCATAAAGAAAATTCTATTTGCCACATTTCTTGCAAAGCCCATCTCATGGGTCACCACAAGCATCGTTATGCCCCTTGCGGCAACATCTTTCATGATATCAAGCACCTCTCCGATCATCTCAGGATCAAGCGCACTTGTCGGCTCGTCAAATAGTATCACCTCTGGCTCCATCGCTAGGCTTCTAGCGATCGCAATACGTTGCTTTTGTCCGCCTGAAAGCTTGTGCGGATAGGCAAATTTCTTATCACTTAGCCCAACACTTTTTAGCAACTCATCGGCTCTTTTTTCTGCGCTTGCTTTATCTAAAATTCCCGCTTTTATCGGAGCTAGAGTTAAATTTTGCAAGACGTTTTTATTTGCAAAAAGATTAAAGTGCTGAAAAACCATGCTCACTTTTTGGCGAATTTTATTTATGTCTGATTTTTTATCTAAAATATCTTCGCCATTTATCTTGATGTGCCCGCTATCTGGCTCTTCAAGGCGGTTTATGCAGCGTAAAAATGTACTTTTTCCACCACCACTTGGACCAATTATCGCTATAACTTCACCCTTTTTTATATCTACGCTAATATCATTTAAAACTCGCAAATCGCCATAACTTTTGTTTAAATTTTTAATCTCAATCATGGCGGTTTAATCTCCTCTCGAGTAGTTTTGTCAAAAGTGTAAAAAATTTAACACTCACATAATAGACAATACCTGTAAAAATGACTGGCTCTGGGCTATAAAAGACCGCTTGCAAGCTCTTACTTTGCATCGTGATATCAACGACGCTTATATAACCCACGACTGATGTCTCTTTAAATAGTGATATAAACTCATTTGCAAGAGCTGGCAAGATATTTTTCGTAGCTTGTGGAAAAACTATCTCGCGCATCGAAACATAGTAGTTTAGGCCCATCGCACGGGCCGCTTCCATTTGTCCTTTATCCACGCTATTTATGCCACTTCGCACAATCTCGGCCACATAAGCAGAGCTATTTAGTCCAAGTGCGATGAGAGCTACATAAAAATTATCACTCCATGTTGCAAAAATGACAACTGAAAATATTAAAAGTTGAAGTATTACAGGCGTTCCACGTAAGATATCAATATATTCATCGATTATAAAATTTAAGACTTTAATATTTAAAAATTTAATAAACGCCAAGGTAAATCCAAGCGTTATACCTATGGCAATACCGCCTATCGTGAGTCCTAAAGTCACTCCGTAACTTTTGATATAAGCGATCTCTTGAGCCTCACTAAGATCTCTTGGATAGAAAAAATATGCTCCAAGTGAGACGATTATTATAAAAAATAGAAATTTAGCTAAATTTTGAGCCTTCAACTTCGTCCTTCTCTTTAAAATATGGCTTTAAATAATACGAAAAAATTTATATCATTTTGCTTAAAAGCGTTTAAGGATCGGCGCTGAATGTTGTAATTTAAAAAAATTTATATTAACATAAGCCATTTATCTTAATTTGAAAGGAAATTTATGAGCTTTGGGTCTTATTTAGCCATCGCCATCTATTTTGGCTTTTTGCTCTTTATCGGACGATACTTCTACGATAAAAATGCAAGTATGAACGAGTATCTGCTAGATAACCGTCGAATGGGTCCAGTAGTTACTGCACTTAGTGCTGGTGCTTCTGATATGAGTGGTTGGATGCTACTTGGCGTGCCCGGAGCATTATACGCAACTGGCATAGCAAATGTGTGGATGATAATCGGTCTTATCATTGGAGCTTACTGCAACTATTTATTTTTAGCAAAGAGGCTTAGAATTTATACTGAAGTTGCGAGTGATAGCATCACGATACCAGACTTTTTAGAAAATCGCTTTAAAGATAGGACTAAAATTTTAAGAATTATCTCTGGTCTTATCATTTTGATCTTTTTCACACTTTATGTAAGTAGCGGCATTATCGCTGGCGGAAAGACATTTGAGAGCTTTTTTGGTTTAAAATTTGCCTACGGAGCGGTCTTTACACTTGTTATCGTGGTCTTTTACACATTTTTTGGTGGATTTAAAGCTGTTAGTATAACTGACGCATTTCAGGGGCTTTTGATGTTTTGTGTCCTAGTATCGATCCCAGTCGTGGCATATCTAAATTTAGACTTGCCAAGCGATACAAATTTGATAAAGGAGATAAGCAAGCTTGATGCAAATCACCTAAATCCATTTAGAGATCAAACTTTTTGGGGAATTTTAGGACTTATGGCTTGGGGATTTGGCTATTTTGGCCAGCCACATATTATTGTTAGATTTATGGCGATACGCGATTCAAAAGAGCTTGCTAAAGCAAGAAGGATCGGCATTGGTTGGATGAGCATTGGGTTGCTTGGTGCGATTATGAGCGGACTTATTGGCTTTGTCTACTTTAGTCAAAGAGGCGGGCTTAGTGATCCTGAGACTGTATTTTTAAAGCTTGGTGAGCTACTTTTCCCACCATTTTTTATAGGCATTATCATCTCAGCTGTGCTTTCAGCGATCATGAGTACTATCTCAAGTCAGCTTTTAGTTACATCTAGCTCGGTAACAAAAGACTTTATCTTTGCATTCTATAAAAAAGAGATTAGTCAAAATACACAAACAGCGATCAGTCGCTATGCTGTCGTAGTAGTGGCCATAGTTGCTACAATACTTGCCTTTATCTCAACAGACAATGTCCTAAACGTCGTTGGCAACGCTTGGGCTGGATTTGGTGCGAGCTTTGGACCAGTGCTACTTTTTAGCCTTTACTGGAAGCGCATGAGTGCACTTGGAGCACTCGCTGGTATGATAGCTGGAGGTGCGACAGTAATATTTTGGATCACTTCAGGACTAAACGTTTATGTTTATGAAATTTTACCTGGCATCATAGCGTCTTGTATAGCGATCATTAGCGTAAGTATCTGGGGAGATGCAATAAATAAAATGACGAGCGAACCTCACGAGCAAGTCATAAAAGATGAATTTGAAAAGATGAAAACAAGGCTTTAAGCCTTATCTTATAAGAAATTCCTAGTATCTTGTGCTAGGAATTTCTACTAATTCTCTCTTAAAATTTTAATCCCTTTTTTAGTTTTCTTATCAAAAATCTAGCTGGATGAAGCTCATGAAATAGCGATCTTTCTATACAAAGTGGGCGATCAAGCGCAAGATCAGCTATCAAATTTGCTCCAAGTATCGCTGTGCAAAGACCTCGCGAGCCGTGAGCAAAATTTACAAAGACATTTTTTTCGTAGCTTGCTTTTGGATTGTTATCTCTATTTTTGCTCCAAAATAGCCCTTTGTAGTTTTGCTTGTAAAATTCTTCGTCATGCAAGGCGCCAATTATCGGAAATCTGTCTCCACTATAGCTCCTATATCCCACACGTGAACCGATAATGGTGGCTTTTTTGATGTCGAAAAACTCGCTTACATCGCTTAAATTTTTAGTATTATCCTCAACTTTAGGCGTATCACAAATTTCATTTCTGGCATAAGTAGCGCCGATAACTTGCACTCCTTTAATGACTGGGCAGATGTAGCCTTTTGCGCTTAGCGGCATGGCATTTTTTAGCACTGGTTTTAAGTGGGTTACTTGGCCACGGACACTACTTATTTGCATGTCGTAGCCATTAAAAATTTCACTGCTCTTACTGCCAGTGCAAAAGACCAAGATGTCAGCCTCCAAGCTTTTGCCGTTTTTAAATTTAACGCTAATCTTGCCGTTTTGTAGATGCGCCCTACTCTCATACTCGTGATTAAACAAAATTTCAAAGTTGCTTGAGAGAAATTTACAAATTTCTCTTGGCCTAGCGTATGCACCGTCTTTTATAAATATCCCAGGATATGGCTTTAAGTTCTCATCAAATTTAAAAATATCCTCTACGCTTTGAGTTTGCCACGAGCCATATCTTTTGATGAGCTCATCATCAAATGCGTAGTCGATGCAGCCACTAAATTTAATAAGGCTTTTTGGCAAAGTTGCCTTGTAAAATCTCACTGCTTGCAAAAATGTGTTTAAATGCATGCGGCCTAAATTTACCCCGGGCTTGGTAACTAACGGCATCAAAGCGCCACAGTGATTACCAGAGCCATTTGTAGCCACTTCGACCTTTGCCTCGGCGATCACCACTTTAAAGCCATTTTTGGCTAGCTCGCCAGCTGTTGCAAGTCCAGCCACGCCAGCTCCTATGATAAGCGCTGTTTTACCATTTACACTAGCAACTGGTTCGCATCTCACAAACCAAGCATCCTTTAAATTTTCATCCTTTTTCTCTAGCACGGCACTACTCATCTGGCGTTTTCTAGCATAGCCCTCTTTTAGGCTTAGCAAAAAGCCAGCGCCCTTTAGCCCATCTTTTACTATTTTTGCACACGAGTATGTTCTAGCAATCGTGCCAACCTTGCTTAGTCTTGCGATCTGCCTAAAAATTTCTTCGCTCCAGATCGAGTCATTTTTACTTGGAGCAAAGCCATCTAGAAACCAGATGTCAGCGCTAAAATCAAGCTCAGGTAAAATTTCTTTAGCCTCGCCGTAGCAAAGATCAAGTGTGATATTTGGGGCAAAATTTATACGGTGTATGCCCTCAATAAGAGGTGGATAGAGCAAAATCAGCTTTTTGGCATAAGCTTTAAAAATGCCTAAATTTTCATAAATTTTTAAAAGATCTTCTTTTTTAATAGGGCTTTTTTCGATACTAACAAAGTGAAGTTTTTTATTACTACCTTTAAATTTCTTACAAAGTGTAAAGAAATTTAGCCCAGCACCAAAGCCAGTTTCAGCGATGACGAAGCTATCTTTCCTCTGCCAAATTTCATCAAGTGTGCTTGCAAAGACAAATTCGCTCTCAAGCCAAGGTTTGTCGGTATTAAAATAGATATCGCCAAACTCCTCGTTAAATGGAATTTGCCCTTTAAAGCTTAAATTTGCATTTTTCATCTATTTTTTGCAAAATATCCATCTATGCCGTTTGCAATGCCGTTTGCAAGGGCATTTTGATATGCATCATTAAAGAGCTTTTCGCCCTCGACTGGATGCGTGATATAGCCGATCTCAACAAGAACTGCTGGCATAAGAGCGCCTACGAGTACCCAAAACGGCGCCTCTCTCACACTGCCGTCACTTGCAGCATAGACCTTTCTAGCACTTGCTAAAATTTCTTTTTGGATATCGATACCAAGCTTATTTGACGCGATAATCTTCTCGCGGTTTAGCACATTTAGAAATGTCTGCTGCGAAAAGTAATTCATCTCTTCGATATCTGATTTATTCTCAAGCGCGGCTGCGTTTTTGCTACGTTCGCTTCTTGCAGGCGATAAGAAAAATGTCTCGATGCCGTGCATGCTCTTTGCCTTTGTGGCATTTGGAGCGGCATTTGCGTGAATAGAAACAAAAAGATCAGCCATCTTATCGTTTGCAAATTTTGTTCTTGTTCTTAAATTTATAAAGACATCGGTTGATCTAGTAAAATAGACCTTGTAGCCACGCGCTTTTAGTATGTCGCCAAGCTTTTTGGCTACGCCTAAAACGGCTGTTTTTTCTTGCAGTTTGCCATTTACCGCGCCAGGGTCTGTGCCGCCATGACCCGGATCGATGACGACCGTTTTATTGCGTGAAAATTTACGAGTCGCAACTGGTGGCAAAGGCGCTGCCACTGGCTCACTTTGTGCAGGCTGAGGCTTTAAATTTGGCTCAGGCTCTTTGTGTGGCACTTCTTCATTTTTGTTTTTAGTTTTATGAAGTGGTGCTTTTACATTTTCGTTTGAGATAAAATTTTGAGCGCTGATTACAAGCAGATCACCTGTTACATTTGCTTTTATAGTCTTTTGGATTTTATCAGAAAAAATAACTCTAACAGTGTTTTTATCATACTGCGAGATGTGAATGTAATCAGATATGAAATTTTTATAAGTTAGCGGATTGCCATTTAATCTACCATCAATGTCCATAATGTTTTTATATGTATTTTGCTGCTTCAAAAAGGATGTTTTTAGTTTTGCAGTATCGATTTTTGTATTAAACTTAAGCACTAAAGTGTCATTTACCTTGGTTGCACTAAGCAACGTCAAAGTAGCAGTACTAGGCGTACTGGCGCTCTTTACGCCATTTAGTGCATTTAGATCTTTTATATACCCACTTGAATCAAAACCAAGCGATTTTGAGCTGGTTATGAGTCTTGTGAGTGCTTGTTTTTTTATATTTTTGTCATTTTTTATGATCGCGTCGACATAGATATCTTTTATATCGTTGTGAAATTTAATCTTTGCACTTCTGCTTGAGCTGGCAAAATTTTTATCAAATTTTGCAAATATCTCCGAATTTGTCGCAGCAAAAAGAAAATTACAAACAATACAAAAGAGAATTATCGCTCGTTTCATTCACCATGTACCAGCTTGTGCATTAGCTCTTTTACGCTTATTAGCTCTTTTAGTTTATATCCGTTTGCTCCCGTGAAAAATAACCCGGTCTCTTTTTTGCCACTAAATGAGTCAAACAGCCTATCAGCGATGCAATATCCAACCTCTTTAGCCCCTTTGCCCCTTTGACAAGGGCTCACGCAGTTGCTTATACACTGGATCTTTGGTCCCATCCTTTTTTCTACCAAATTTATCAAATTTGTTCTAATCCCACGAGCCGGATAGCCAACTGGACTTTTTATAAGCTCTATGTCCTTTTCCTCGGCTGCTAGTATCACTTCTTTAAAGCCAATATCCGCGTCGCACTCATGAGTTCCGATGAAGCGTGTACCCATTTGAACGCCGTCTGCTCCTAGCGATATTGCTTTTTCTATATCATTTTTATCCCAAATTCCACCAGCTGCGATGAGCGGAAAGTCGCCCCACTCTTTTATCTCGGCCTTTACTTGTGGGATTAGATTAAATAGCGAAAACTCAGGATCAAGGCACTGCTCGTAAGTAAAGCCCTGGTGTCCACCGCTTAGTGGTCCTTCAAGCACAACAGCATCTGGCAAGCGATCATATCTTTGTAGCCAGCGCTTGCAGATGATCTTTAGTGCTTTTGCACTTGAGATAATAGGAACTAGCGCAACCTCTTTAAAATTTTGTGTAAATTCTGGCAAATTCGTAGGTAGTCCAGCACCTGATACGATGATATTTATACCGGCTTCACAAGCATCTTTTACCACTCTTGCGTAGTCATTTGCAGCATACATTATATTTACACCAAGTGGCAAATCTCCACAAATTTTTCGTGCATTCTCAATAATTGCTCTAAGACCTCTTGTTGAGTAGAAATTTTCACTTCCAAATGGCTTTGCATTTAGCTCTTTATTTATAAATTTACGATTTTCATAATATCCTGTACCAACTGAGCTGATTATTCCAAGACCGCCTTCTAGGCTGACATTGCCAGCTAGTTTGTCCCAGCTGATACCAAGCCCCATACCGCCTTGAAATATCGGATACTTTATCTCATATTTTCCTATTTTTAATGGCTTTAACTCCATCTATTCAACCTTTACTTTTGCAAATTTACGCTTACCGACTTGCAAGATATATTCACCTGCTTCTAATTTTAACTGCTCATCACTAATCTTTTCTTGATTAATGCTAACCGCATTTGCCTTTATGTCGCGTCTTGCTTGAGAATTTGACTCACTTAGCTCACACTGCGACAAAGCTTCCACGATCCAAACTGGTGCTTTTAAGCTAAATTCTTTTATATCAGTTGGAAGCTGATTTTGAGAGTGCACGCTATTAAACTCAGCCATCGCAGCCTTTGCAGCCTCCTCGCCGTGATACCTTGCTGTTATCTCGTACGCAAGGTCCTCTTTTGCCTTTTTTGGATGATACTTGCCGTTTTTTACGTCGTTCATTAAATTTTCTATCTCGCCAAGTCTTTTTGTACTTAAAAGCTCGTACCAACGCCACATTAGCTCATCGCTTATACTAAGTGTTTTTGCGAACATATCATTTGCATTTTCAGTTACACCGATATAGTTTCCAAGACTTTTACTCATCTTATTTACACCATCAAGCCCCTCAAGAAGTGGCATCATGATGACAGCTTGCTCTTTGCCAACATTATATGTTCGCTGTAAGGTTCTACCCATTAGAAGATTAAATTTCTGATCCGTACCGCCCATCTCGATGTCGCACTTCATCGCAACGCTATCATAACCTTGAAGAAGCGGATACATAAATTCACAAATTGAAATTGGACTACCAGATTTTATCCTTTTTTCAAAATCATCGCGCTCTAGCATTCTAGCGACTGAAAATGTGCTAGTTAGCTCTATCATTCCAGCAGCTCCAAGCTCATTTGACCATTTTGAGTTAAACATTATCACGGTCTTTTTTGGATCTAAAATTTTAAAAACTTGCTCTTCATAGGTTTTAGCGTTTTTTAAAACTGTCTCTTGATCTAGCTTTTTTCTGGTGGCTGATTTGCCAGTTGGATCGCCTATTTGAGCAGTGAAGTCACCTATTAAAAACTGCACGATCGCACCATGTTTTTGAAGAAGTGCCATCTTGCTTAAAACGACTGTGTGTCCTAAGTGAAGGTCTGGAGCAGTTGGATCAAAGCCAGCCTTTACATAGAAATTTTCACCTTTTTCATAATAGTTTTTTATTAAGCTTTCAACTCTTTCAAAATCAATAATCTCGGCAACACCGCGTTTTATCTCTTGTAAAATTTCAGCTATATCTTGCATTATCTTTCTCCTAGTTATGGTATGGATCGCTTTGCGAAACGAAATCTATAATCTTATATCTATCTTTGATCTTCTCCCTTAGCTCGTTTGCATCGATATTTTCGGCTATCTCAACACTTATTTCAAATGTATCGCCGCTAAGGTCATTTGCTTCATTTAGCGAGATTGTAGCCAAATTTACATCTAGTCTAGCAAGATATGTTAAAAATTCAGCCAATGCGCCTTTTCGGTTCTCAAGATTTAATAAAATTTTATATCTATGTGGGGCATTTCTAGTCCATTTGACAAAGATGATCTCATTGCCCTTATCCATAAGTTTCCCGGCACGCTCACAAAGTTTGTGATGCACTGTCACATTGTGCCCATTTTTAAAGCCAACTATACTATCGCCTCTTTTTGGGTTACAACAATAGTCGAACTCGACATTTGAAATTTTATGATTTGAATAGATTACGATATTTTCAAATTTTTGCTTTTTGATCTGATATTTGTCGCCCAAAGAGATCATAAAAGGACGCTCTTTTTTTATATACTTTTTAAGCATATTTACGACCTCTTGCAAAAATTCACTTTCAGTTGCAGCACGAAAAACTTTTTTGCCTAAATTTTCATGCTCTATCCAGTCTAAAATTCTATCTTTTGAAACGCCAAAAACCGACTTTAAAATATCAACTGCGATTTTATAATTTATATCTTTTATCTTTTGCTTGCAGTATGTTCTTATCGTAGCCCTTGCTTTACCAGTTCGAACGCTATTTATCCATGAACAGCGAAATTTTGCCTCTTCGCCAGTTACGATCCTTACAATATCGCCATTTTTTAGCTCTGTTAAAAGCGGCATTCTGACGCGATTTATATAAGCTTCTTTTGCGTAAAGTCCGATCTCTGTGTGAATCTCATAAGCATAATCAAGTGCAGTAGCCCCGCGTGGAAGCGTAAAAACCTCACCTTTTGGCGAATAGACCGCAATATCTTCTATATAAAGACTATCTTTTGCATATTCATAAAGCTCTTCGACGTTACTTTCAGCTTCATTGTTTTGCATACCAATGTCGTTTAGCCAGTCAAGTTTTGGATTTAGTAAACTGCCCTCGCCATTTTTGTATTTCCAATGAGCTGCGACACCGTATTCGGCGGTTTTGTGCATATCGTAAGTACGAACTTGTGCCTCAAAAATACTCTTATTATCAAAAATAGTTGTATGTATCGTTTGATAGCCATTTTGCTTTGGAAGTGCAATATAATCCTTAAATCTCGAAATAAGAGGATTAAAATTTATATGCAAATTTCCAAGCGCAAGGTAGCAATCAAGCGGCTTTTGCACAAGAATTCTAATAGCTAGCAAATCAAGCACCTCTTCAATCGAAATACCTTTTCTTTGCATTTTTAAATAGATTGAGTAGTAATGCTTTATACGTTTTTGTATTTCAAAAGTGCCCTCAATAAAGCCATTTTCAAGCAAAATTTGATTTACTTTCTCGTAAAAAGCATTTAGTTTAAGGCTAAGCTGCTGCTTATTTTTATTTAAAAAGCTATCGATCTTGGCGTATTCTTCTGGCATCGCATATTTAAAACTTAGATCTTCAAGTATATTTTTAATCGATGAAATTCCAAGCCTATGAGCAATCGGAGCATAGACCATAAGCGTCTCTTCAGCAATTCGTTTTTGTTTTTCTACTTTTAATGCATCAAGGGTTAGCATATTATGAAGTCTGTCACAAAGCTTAACCACAAGAACTCTAACATCCTCAATGGAGATTAAAAGCATTTTTCTAAAGGTTAGTGCCGAGCTTGCTAGTTTTTCGTTACTACTTGAGCTTGCAAGCTTGTTTTCTCTTATAGCAACTATCTTTGTAAGCCCCTCAACCAGCTTTGCCACTTCATCGCCAAATTCAGCCTGGACTTCGCTAAGCGTAACTTCAGTATCTTCAACTACATCGTGAAGTAGTGCAGCTATAACCATACTCTCATCTCCGCCCATATTTGCCACTATTGATGCTACTAAGATAGGATGGATTGCGTATGGCTCGCCACTTTTGCGATATTGACCAGCATGAGATGTGACACAGCTATCTATAGCTTTGTCTAATTTCTCGCTTCGTTCGCAAAGAGAAAAGAGCAGCGTTATAGCTTCTGAAACATTTTTACAAGGTAAAATTTGTTCTATTAACTGCTCTAAAAAAAGACTATTTTCCTTCAACTATTGCCTCTAAGCCTATTTTGCCCTCAGCTACTTCAAGTAGCGCAATGTCAGCAAATTTCATCTTTGAAGTATCGGCTTCTACAAGCACTACTGCTCCATTTGCTAGTGCTTCTGCACGCTTTGCTACGATAAGTGAAAGTTTATATCTATCATCACCAACTTGCTTTAATGCTCTTGCTGTTATTTGTTCTGTTCTCATATTTATCCTTTTTAAAAATTATTTTACTACTGAATATAGGGCTGCTTCTTCTTCATTTATTATTTTTAATAAATTTCCAGCCTTAAACATATTACAAACCAAAATAGGCAGTGAGTTATCCTTTGCTAAAGCTATAGCAGTATCGTCCATAACCTTGATATCATCGCTCATTGCCTTTTCGTAGTTTAGTGATTTTAAAAGTTTTGCATCTTTGAATTTTTTAGGGTCTTTATCATAAACGCCATCAACCTTTGTAGCTTTTATGATCATATCTGAGCCAATTTCAATAGCTCTTAGAGTTGCAGCTGTATCGGTTGTAAAGAAAGGATTGCCGGTACCTGCAGCAAATATAACAACTCTGCCTTTTTCCAAATGGCGCTGTGCACGTCCAACGATGAAAGTCTCACAGATCGCTTCCATTTTGATTGCACTTTGCACTCTCACCTCTAGCCCACTTCGCTCTAAAGCTTCACGCATCGCGATTGAGTTGATAACAGTTGCTAGCATGCCCATGTGATCGCCACTCGTTCGCTTGATGATACCATCTTTTGCAGCACTCACACCACGTATAATATTGCCACCACCTATCACGATGCCAACCTCGATACCATTTTCGACAAGCTCTTTTATCTCATTTGCTATAAATTTAAGCACCGCTGTATCTATGCCAAAACCATTTTCTCCCGCCAAAGCTTCGCCTGAAAATTTAACCAATACGCGTTTTCTTTTACTCATTGTCTTGCTCCTTAAAATTCACGCATTCTAGCCAAAAAGGCTTTAAATTTAGTTAATAGCACTTGCAAAGCGGCTATTTTGAGATCATCTCAAGTGGATCGATGTGGTAGTTTCTTTGTGTCACTTCAAAGGTTAGATCGTTTCTAACTCGACCTATAACGTAGCCTTTTTGCACGACTGAGCCTACCTTAACCGTCGGTGCGATCTGACTTAGGTGAGCGTAGATCGTGTGGATGCCATTTTCGTTTTCTATAATGACTACATTTTCAAGCATTGGAGTTACTTTTGCAAAGACCACTTTACCATTTAATACGCTTTTAACTTTGGCATCTGGCGTGGTTGAGCGAAGCGTGACTGACTCATTAAAAATTTTGATGTTATATATTGGATCTACGTAGTTTCCAAATTTTTGCTTTACAGTGTAGCTATCAAGAGGAGCGATTGTCTTTGCACCTGAATATTTTTTGACTGAGCTTGTTTGATAGCCTCCACCCATTGGCTGACTCTTCTCACCTTTTTTACCGCCTTTGCTTGCAGCTGCTTTTTCTTGTTTTTCTCTAGCAGCACGTGCGGCTTCATCCTCTTGTTTCTGCATGATAGCGAGCTGCTCTAGCGTCTTTCTTAACTCATCTTGTTGGGCTTGAAGCTTGGCTAGCTTTTTGCTGTAAATTTCCTTATCACGTTTTAGTCCGTTTATAGTATTTTTCTGCGTACTCTCTAAATTTTGCAAGTCACTTTGCTTGCGTCTATAGTTTTTGATGCTTGAGTTTATCTCGTTTATTTTGTTTGATTTATTTTTTATCTTTTCGATCGTATCTTCATAGTTCTGGCTAAGTCTTTTAAAATCCTCTTTTGCAATAGCATTTAGCTTGGTTAAAATTTGAGATGAGATGATGCTCTCCTCGCTTTGCTTGTCCTCAGTTGCAGACATCAAAAGATCAAACGACAAATCTTCTGCGATGATCCTTATCATGTTTTGCTCAAGCTCCTTTTGAGTGCGCTCTAGCTCTTTGTTTTGCTTAGTTAGATCATCAAGCTCAAGAAGTGCCTTTGAAGCATTTGTTTCAAGGACTGAAATTTGACCCTTTAAATTTGTGATATCGCCACTTATACCGCGAAGTTTTTTCTCGCCATTTACGATATCACCAGCCAAATCATCTAACTTTTTACTAAGCTGCTCGCTCATCGCCTGACTCGACCTCAATGAGTTTTTGGAGTCTTTGATCTTCTCTTTGGTATTTGACGCAAAAGCTAGACTAAAAGCTAGCAAAAATGTAAAAATTCCTTTTCTCATATCGTGCTTTTTCTAGCCTTGCTCATCACCAAACTAACAGCAAAAATGCTTAAAAACATAGCCACGCCAAATAAAATAAAAATATCCCTTGAAGGATCAAGACTAGGCAAAACTACATCGATGCTTGCGGCATTTTCTCTAAAAATTTCAATGCTAGGCAAGAAAAAGAAAAATGCACCAACTACAACGGTAGCAACTAGACTATCAACCATGGCCGATTTATAGAGCATGGCTGATTTTAGCCAAAAAGGTGCTCCAAAAAGCGTCATGATCTCGATGCGCTCCCTATGCTCAAACAGCCAAATTTTAGCCTGCTTTAGCATAAGCATAAGCCCTATTACGCAAAGTATCGCCATAAAAGCATACGATATGCTTTTTGCTAAATTTAGCATTTTAAAGACCTTGTCATGAGTCTTTGAAAATGTCTCGACCTTTGTGATACCATCAAATTTTAAAAGTTTTTGCTTTAGATCATCCATGTACTGCGGTGTCGGAAATTCGCTAAGTTTTAGTGAGTAAAATTTTGGCAGTGCATTTTGCAGTATGGATAAATTTTTAGCAGAGATGTCATTTGAGAGGCGGTCGATTATTTTTTGCGGACTTAGTGGCTCGAGGCTAGATAGATTGCTAACCACCGGCTTTAAAATAGCATCACTAAGCTCTTTACTTGAAACTATGACGATGTTGTAGTCGTTTCCCATGAGCCTTTCATAATCTCTCACAATCTTATCGGCAGTTAAGCTAAACTGCACGGAGAACAAAAGCGCGATTAGCGGCAGGATGAATCCAAGATGATTTTTAAGCGATCTCATGCACGCCTCCATTTTCTATAACAAAGTGGCGGTATGGGATACGAAGCGTTGATGGGATATGATGCGTCACCACAACCACGCTCGTGCCTAAAAATTCCCTAGCTGATTTTAAAAGTGACCAGATGACGTCGCTTGAGTATTCGTCTAAATTTCCAGTTGGCTCGTCACATAAGAGCAAATTTGGATTGTGTGCTAGAGCTCTTGCCATTGCCACTCTTTGCTGCTCACCACCGCTTAGCTCCATTGGATATTTATCAGCTTTATGAAGCATATTTACATGTTTTAAAAGTTTAGCCACTTGCTTTTTGCTCACATTTTGATTGATGCCTTTGATGATGAGGGGCAACATGACATTTCTTTCCACATTCCATTCATTTATCAAGCGATAATTTTGAAATATAATGCCAACTCGCTGCCTAAGCTCACAAAGTCTTTTATCATCGACGTCGTCCATTTGCGTCATGCAGACATTTAGCTCTCCAGCAAGAGGTGAAATTTCTCCATAAAATGATTTTAAAAGTGTGCTTTTTCCACTTCCGCTCTTGCCTGTGATAAAGACAAAATCATTTGCATAAATATCTAAATTGACGCTATTAATTACGATTTCATCGCGTTCATAAGCTAGGCTCAAATTCCTTGCACTAATTATCTCTTGCATCAGCCAAATACTCCTTCAAAAGCTCGTGTGCAGCTAAATTCTCACGAATTAAGATCGGTTTTTTTATAAAATATTCGCTTTTTTCATCGCTTATTTTGATAAAACATTGCTCAGGTTTATTAAACGCTCCAAAAGCAACTTTTAGCAAAATTTCACCCTCGTTTATGGTGTAAATTTCTTCAAAATGTAAGAAATAATCTTCTTTTTTGATGATGAAATTTTTGAAATTTTTAATGATATTTTTTACGCTTGTCTTTTCTTTAAAGCTAAAATCTCCAGCTAAAACACTCTCATCGCTTTCAATCTCACAAGTATAAACAACATCGTAAATATCCTTATCTTGACGTCTCCAGCGGTCTTCATACTTACTAGTTACCTCTAAATTTCTATTTTTAAAAGCTTCTAGCTTTGAGTTTGTAGGCTCTAAAAATTTACTCAAGCTAAAATCGCAATACTCCTTGCTATCAGTCCTTAGCTCAAATTTGCCGCCTACTTTTAATATCCTCTCGCACTCAAGCGCAAACGCCGATGAGACCACGCGTCTATGCTCTGCTTTATCCCACGGCACTGGAAAATGCAAAAATACTCTATCAACTAAATTTGAGCCAATAAGTGAGAGCAAAAGCCTTGCGTCGGTATTTATCAGCCGTACGTTTTCTATGGCATTTGCCCTAGCTAGCTTTGCTACTTGCTCGATGCTTGGCTTATAGACTTCTATGCCGATAACTAGGGCATTTGGATTGTTTTTGGCTTGATAAAGCAAGTGTCTGCCAGAACCAAAGCCGATCTCGATGAAAATCTCTTTAAATTTATCTTTTAGCTCGCAAAATGCTGACACAAATTCTTCAAGGCTTAAAATCTCACTCACTTTTTTGGTCAAATTTGTCTTTTTTACAGCAAATGCTTGACTGATTACATCATTGCAATTTTGATCTTTAAAAAGCTCCAGTGCCTCTTGCAAAAGACCAACTTTAGCTGGCTTTGTAAGCTTTTCTCCCTTTACGACGATGCCATTTTTACCGGACTTTACAACTAGGAAAAAGCTCTCTTCTTCATTTTTTGTGCAGATGAGCCTCTCGTTTCGCCCATTTGCCTGCCAAAGAAATTTGACTTTGTCATTACCAAATGGAAACGAGAGCTCTTTTAAAGACGAAGCGATGAAATTTGGCATTATTTTATGCTAACTTCTGCTTTTGGTGACTTATCAGAGGCGATGCCATACTCATCGATAGCTACGACGCTGTAAGAATAGCTAGCTCCTTTTTGCACGCTATCATCTCTAAGTCCAGTACCATCTATGCCACTAAAAATTTTCTCACTTGCGCCACTTCTATAAACAGTGTACGAACTAGCTCTATCAACTGCACTCCAGTTTACATTTACGCCGCTACCATCGTAGCTAGCGCTAATATTTGGAGTCTTTGGCGCACCAAGTGTTATCCCCACAATTGGCTCTTCTTGTTTTAAGCTCTCAAGGTCGTCTTTATCGACTGCTGTGACTCTGTAATACCTAGTCGCTGCATTTGTGTTTATAAGATCCTCATAGGTGTTGCTAGTCGTTTTTGCTAGATATGTGTAAGGTAAAATTTTACTCACTGTCCTATAAACCTTAAAATAAGCAAAATCCTCAGCTGGCGCGTAATCCCAAGTTAAAATTATCTTTTTTGGTGCATTTTTGGTTGCTTGAAGATTTGTTACCGATTTAGGGTAACTCCTTTGTCGTTGCACTTATGTTTTGGCTTGGTTTTGAGACAACACCTGAAGAAGTTTTAACTAAAATTCTATACTCATAAGACTTACCAGGTTTTACCTCAGTGTCGATATATTCAGCATTTAGTCTGCCATTTACCTCTGCAATTTGGCTAAATTTATTAGCTCCTGCATCGCTTCTTTGAATGATATAGCTTGCCACTGTGCTATCAGGATGTGGTCTCCAGATCACTTTCACACGTCCTGGAAGCCCTGTAATAGCTTGCGAAAATGGTACTGAGTCAAGCAGTGGCTTTGTAGTTGCTGTTGCGATTGTTCCCGGTTGAGAGATGGCATTACTTGAGTAGGTTCTCATTTGGTATGAGTAAGTTGTCTCTGGAGCTAGATTGCGGTCAACATAGTGCGTTGCAAAGCGGTCTTTGATGTCTGCAACTAGCTGCATTTTTGAGTTTGCGTCATTTGGATTTGAGCGGTAAAGATAGTAGCCAACGACGCTCTCATCGGTCACTGGATTCCACTCGAAGCCAACTTCTGTCATATCTGAAATAGTTTTTAAACTTGTAATCGTAGGCAGTGACATACTTTGCTGAGTCGGTACGCTAGAGCCGCATCCCGCTAAGAAAGCTACTAAAAATGGTGTCAATATGCGTAGGGCAAATTTTTTCATCAAAAATCTCCTTGGGAATTTTTTTGTAAATTATTTGGTTAAAGTCATCATACGTTTTTGCGGTAAATTCTACCCTTTTGCCAGTTCTGGGATGGATAAAATAAAGCATATAAGCGTGAAGCATAACCCTGCTTATTTTATCGCCTTGGCTCTTAAATCCGTATAAATCATCGCCTAAAATATGGCGGTTTATGCTAGATAGGTGTACTCTTATCTGATGAGTCCTACCCGTAAAAAGCTTTGCTGCTATCAAATTTACTCCGCCCTCGCTTAGTAAATTTACAAAGGCGCTTTTTGCAAATTTAGCGTCCGTAACGATCGCTTTTTTTAGGCGATTGTTTGGGTTTCTTCCGATTGGCTTTTCTATGATGATGTCCTCTTTTAGGGGAAGATCGGTGAGCGCTAGATAAATTCGCCCCATGCTCTTATCGCTTAGCTGCTCGCTAAGTTTTGCATGAGCGAAGTTGTTTTTAGCTACGACAATAGCACCACTCGTGCCCTTATCCAGGCGGTGGACGATGCCAGCTCTTACGTCGCCGTTTAAATTTGAGAGCATAAAGTCCTTTTTGTTTAGCCACTCAACAAGTGTCGCCTCTTTGACGCTTGGGGCTTGGTGAACGACGATTTGAGGTGGTTTATTTAGCACTATGAGATCGTCGTCTTCGTAGATAATTGGAATATCAAAATTTACTTCATACTCGTTTTGCACCTCTTTTTTTGGAGCGAAATTTACGCAAATTTCATCGTTTTCACTTAACAAAAAGCTTGGTTTTGAGACTGGTTTTAAATTTACGCTTACAAGGGAGTCTTTTATCAAATTTAAAGCTTGATTGCGTGAAATTTGAAGCTCGTGTGCTACTGCTACGTCTAGTCTTGAGCTATCTAAAACATTAAATTTAACCAAAATCAAAGCCTTGTTTGTGATATAATCTAGCCCAAAAATTAAGGTTTGCTTCTTGATAAAACTAGATCGGCGTATTTTAACACATTTTGATTTTATTCAGCCGTTTTTAATAATCCCAATCATCATAATTTCATATATCCTAGTTTCCGAAGCAAACGACATTTTAGCAAACAAACAGCTTATCTATTTTGGCATAGGTTTTGCATCATTTTGCGTAGCATTTTTACTGCCCATTAGGCGTATCGACTGGATCATTCCGATGTTTTACTGGGTCTGCATCGTGCTACTTTTAAGCGTTGATCTCTTTGGTGTTAGCAAACTAGGAGCTAGGCGCTGGTTAGAAATTCCCTTCATTCACTTCACGCTTCAGCCATCAGAGCTTATGAAGCCAGCATTTTTGCTGATGTTAGCCTATCTCATTAAACAGCGTCCTCCAGAGGCTAATGGATACGGAGTAAAAGATTTTTTAAGACTTAGTTTTTATATACTTTTACCATTTGTGCTCATCATGAAAGAGCCTGATCTTGGCACTGCGCTCATACTTTTGATAGTTGGCTACACTATTCTTTTTGTCATCGGCGTAAATAAGAAAATTTGGATAACTATCATCCTTGCGATAGGCTTTTTGGCGCCGGTTTTGTATGAAAATTTACATGACTATCAAAAAAAGAGGATTCACGATTTCATCGCTGAAGAGCCAAGCTATCACGTCAAACAAAGCATCATCGCCATAGGTAGCGGCGGACTTAAAGGCAAGCCAAAAGATGAGGCAACGCAGACGCACTTTAAATTTTTACCAATCGCCACTAGTGACTTCATCTTTGCCTACAATATCGAGCGTTTTGGCTTTTATGGTGGATTATTTTTGCTTGGACTTTATGGGGCACTTATAACACATCTTTTAAGTTTAAATTACGGTCTAAAAAACGACTATTTTACACAAGTTACCACCACGGGGATTGCTGCACTAATCTTCGTTTATGTGGGTGTAAATGTCTCGATGACGATCGGTTTTGCACCAGTTGTGGGCGTACCACTGCCATTTTTTAGTTACGGCGGAAGTAGCTTTGTTACATTTATGGTGCTTTTTGGAATTTTGCAAAATTTGCTAACTTTTAGATTTGATAGAACTTATAGCTTTATAAAAATTCACTTCTAAAATTTTCTCCACAAATATCAAGCATATAGTTTTTACTCTATCCTTCTTTGTGCTTTTTGATGCAAGATTTTATGGCATTTATAAGATATTTTATATCCTCTTTTGTATGTGTGTAGTGAATGCTAACACGTACCCAGCCAGGTTTTGCTTCAAAAATGGCATTATCTTTTAAATTAAGCAAATCATGTCCATACGGCCCAGCACAATCACAGCCTGCGCGTGTTTGGATACCAAATTCGCTACTTAAGCTGGCAGCAAAATCATAAGGCGAAATGCCTTTTACGTTAAATGCAAAAATAGGTAATCTGTCTAAATTTTCAGGGCAATAATTTATCACCTCATCTATCTTTTCTAGCTCTTTACAAAACATCTCACCTAGCTCACATTCAGCTACTTTTATATTATTAAGTCCGATTTTGTTTCTTAGTTTATAGGCTAAATTTGCACGCATTAGCTGCATTATCGGCGGTGTACCGCCCTCTTCTAAATTTTCAACTTCACTAGTAAAAATATGCGATGTCCTGCTTACGTACTTGACTGTGCCTCCTGCTGCAAATGTAGGCAAATTTTTACAAAGCTCTTTTTTGATAGCCAAAAGCCCGCAACTCCCAACTCCGCCAAGTAGCTTGTGAGGCGATAGAAATAAAGCATCAAAATATTTGCAATCAACATTTTCATAAGCACTAAGAGTGGCCACATCAAGTGCTAAAATGCCATTGTATTTTTTGATTAGTGAATAAATTTTTTTATAATCAGTTTTAATGCCAGTGACGTTTGAAGCAGCGCTAAAGCTAGCTATTATCTTTCTTTTTGCATTTTGCTTTAATGTATTCTCAAGCATCACGTAGTCTATCTCATTGTTTTCATCAAGCTCTATACGTTTTATATCACAAAGCCCTTCTCTTAAGCTAACTTCAACAGAGTGATGCTCATAAGGGCCAATGATCGCTAATGGCAAGTTTAAATTTCTTAAATTTGCTTCGCCGATCAAAGCTCTTGTAGCTGGTGAGAGATAAATTCCCATTAGCTCTTGAAATTTCTTTATCGCAGCCGTCGCTCCTTGACCAGTCGCGATAAGATAAAAACTATCATCAAGACCTAATAAGCTTTTTAGCTCAGCTCTTGCAATTTCATAGTATTTTTGCGTTAACGCTGCGCTTGAACTACTATCTGAGTGAGTGTTTGCGTAGGTTTTTAAAAATTTTAAAATTTCATCTTCAATGGGCTTATAAGCAAGACCTGAAGCCGTGTAGTCAAAATAGTAAAGACCCTCTTTTAAAATGATATTTTTTCTTACTTCATCGATATTTAGCAATGTTTTCCTTTTATTTAAAGCAGGGATTATAATTAAATTTTCATAAAAAAGCTTGCAAAACAAACATCTTTTAAAGTAATAAATTTCTTTGTAAATTTTCCATATTTTTCTTTATTGTGCCATCTTTATAGATAGCAGATATTAAGGCGATCATGTCTGGCTTTATTTTAGTGATACTTGCAATGTTACTAGCATTTATGCCTCCTATGACACACACATTTATTCCCATTTCTTTTGCTTGTGATATAGTTTGAGCCTTGCAAAGTGGTGCATTTGGTTTTGTTGGGCTTTTAAACATAGCTCCAAAAGCCACATAGCTAGCACCATTTTGTTTTGCCCTAAGGGCAAGCTCCAAGCTGTCATAGCAGCTAACTCCCACGTAAGCATCATCTCCTAAAATTTCAAACGCTTCTTTTATGCTTGCATCATCTTTTCCCAAATGCACGGACTTTGCACCTATATGAGCAGCAAATAAAATATCATCATTTACGATAAATCTGGCTCCAAATTTTTCGCATAAGTTGAAAATTTCACTAGCTAGCCTCTCATCTTTGGGTATTTTTTTAGAGCGAAATTGAAAAAATTTCACCCCACACTCTAAAATTTCTTTAGTATATTGCAAAGCTAAATTTTCAGGCATCAATACATCGTCGCTAATCGCGTAAATTTCAATCACTTATGCCAACTTTATGATTTAGTAGACGTTTGCCAAATTTTGTCGTAATTGCATTTTTAATAGCATTTAAAATGTATTTTTTGGCTAGTTTTATGGCCTCTTCTTTGGCGTATCCATTTGCCAGCAAGCAGGCCAGCGCACTTGCAAAGCTACATCCAGCCCCATGCATGATCTCTGGTTTTATTAGTGGCTCTTTAAATTTAATTACGTCACCATTTTTTTTAAAAAGAGTATCTTCACAAATTTCTGCAACCATGCTTCGCTTTAAGATCATATCGCAAGGTAAATTTTTGCTATCAAGTTTCAAAACTTTGGCTTCATCGATATTTGGCGTGATAATGTCTGCGAATTTAAAAAGTTTTTTTAAGCTTGCTATCGCGTCATCTTCAAGAAGCTTTGAGCCTGATTTTGCTACGCAAACTGGGTCTATTATTATTTTAATGCCTTGCTTATGAAATTTTTCAAGCCAAGAGCCAACGCAAGATATAAGCTCTTTATTAAAAAGCATACCAACCTTTATGGCATCTATGTTTAGCTCTTCGTCTACCATTTTGATCTGCTCATTTAGATTTGTAACATTTGTAGCAAAGATATTGGTAACGCCATTTGTATTTTGTGCCGTAAGAGCCGTAATAGCTGTCGCTGCGTAGCAAGAAAATGCCTCACATGTCTTAATATCAGCTTGCACGCCAGCACCACCAACACTATCACTTCCTGCAATGATTAATATATTTTTCATCTATCTCCCATACAACCTGAAATTTTATCAACACTAAAAGGATCATCAACCTTCCAACTACTTGAATACTTTTTAATGCTACTTTTTAATGCATCTACTAGATAATCCACGTCTTGTAGCGTATGCGTATAGTGAAGCCCAGCCCTTACCCAGCCTGGCTTATGAGTAAATAGTGCATCTTCTTTTAAATGAAGCAAATCGTGTCCATATGGCCCAGCGCAAGAACATCCTGCACGCGTTTGAATGCCATATTCTTTGCTTAAAACTTTAGCTAATTCATAAGGCGAAACACCAGTCACATTAAAAGAAAATATCGGCAAACGCTTTATGTTATTTGGATGATAGCACGTAAGCTCAGGAATTTCTGCTAGTCTTTTCTCAAAATACTCTCCAAGCTCGCTCTCATTTTCATATATTGCCTCAAATCCTATCTCATTTCTTAGCCTATAAGCCAAATTTGCCCTTATAAGCCCTAAAATAGGCGGAGTACCAGCCTCTTCTAGCTGCTCACTATCTTTTACAAATATAGCGTAGTTTTTGCTGACATAACTTACCGTTCCACCGCCAGCAAATGTCGGCTCATCTGAGTTTGCAAGTATCTTTTTTATAGCAAGAAGCCCACAACTTCCAACTCCACCAAGCAATTTATGTGGCGATAAAAAAAGAGCATCAAAATAGTCACAATCAATATTTCCATATGCGCTAAAACTTGCAGCATCAAATGCTACAACGCCACCATAAGATTTTATAAGAGTGTAAATTTTGCGGTAGTCGCTCAAAATTCCAGTCACATTTGAAGCCACACTAAAAGTTGCAATGATCTCACGACCGACATTTATCCTTAAAATTTGCTCCAAATGATTAAAGTCGATCCCTCCATTTTTATCAAGCCTGATACGCTCAACCTCACAAAGTGCTTGCCTAAAGCTTATCTCATTTGAATGATGCTCATAAGGGCCAAGCACCACGAGCGGAGAATTTTCATCTGCTTTTAATGAATATCTTTTTTTTAATGCTGGCGGCGCATAAATTCCTAAAATTTCTTGAAATTTCTTTATCGCGCCGGTAGCTCCATTGCCACAAGTAAAAAGATAAAAACTATCATCAAGTCCTAATAGGCTTTTTAATTCACGTCTTGAATCTTCATAAATTTGAGCGGTTTTATAGGCATTTGATGAGCTGATAGAGTGCGTGTTTGCGTATGTTTGGAGTATTTTTGCTATCTCATCTTCGATAGGTTTATAAGCTAGTCCTGAAGCTGTAAAATCAAAATAATAAATGCCATTTTTTAAAATTATATTTTCTCTAATATGCTCTAAATTTACCAAATCACAACCCTTGTTTTTTGCATAGCATTATAGATTACTTTAGCTAAAATATACTACAATGCCCAAATAAAGGAGCCGATATAAAAGCTTTAAAATCAACATTTGAGCGAATGAAACACCTTGATATAAATGAACTTATTAAATTTCATCTTGTCTTTGATGAGTTTGATTTAAAGCACTCATATTATGATGTTTTTGAAGCGATCGAGGCTGAAATTTTAAACAATTTCTTAGCCTTGATGCCAAAATTTTACTTCGAATCCGATACAAACGATGCTATAAAATCTGCCCTCATAAAACTCGCACGAAGCGATAGAAAAAAATTTAGCGTACATAAAATTTTACCTCAAAGCCTAGCTAGCAAAGTCTATGCAAAGCTTTTTGAAAAGAATTTTTTATTGCTAGAAAAAAGCAGAGAAGTACTTCCAAAAAGATCAAAAAACCAAATGCTAAAAAAAGAGGAAAGGGGCTATAAAGTTGAGGATAAAATACATTTTAATAGCCATTTTTCAAGGTTTTGGTTTAGATTTATAGAGCCAAATTTGAGCTTGCTAAAAGCTGGCAAAAATGATGAAATTTTAGCTATTATAAAAAAAGAATTTGACGAATATGCAAGCCTTGGATTTGAAATTTTATGCGGTGAACTCATGGCAAAAAAATTTCTAATTAATGGCATATTTTTAAGTAGCTTTTGGAGCAGGAATATAGAGCTTGATATGCTATTAAATATAGGCGGCAAGATCATAGTCGGAGAGGCAAAATACAAAGAGAGAAAGGTTTGCAAAAACGTGCTAAATTTACTATTAAAAAAATGCGAAAAACTAAATATCAGTCCAGATATTATCGCTCTTTTTTCAAAGAGTGGATTTAGTAGCGAGCTAAGAAATTTAAAGGATGAAAGGCTAAGGCTTTATGAAATTAGCGATTTTGAGGAACTTTTAAAATGAACGAACACGATATCCAAGCTGGCTTAAAAAGCCTGATAGAGCAGACTTATCTAATAGAAAACGAATATAAAAATTTAACATCATCTTACGCAAACTTGCAAAATTTCATTAAAGATATTGTGGAAATTCTGCCAAATGCTATCTGGGTGTTAGATGAGAATGATGAGATCTTTTTACAAAACTCAGAAGCAGTAAGGCTTGGTAAAATTTTTAAAGAGATACCAAAAAAAGAGGGCGAGATAAATGTAGATGGGCAAATTTATCTTTTTAAAACAAGCTCTAAAGACAATAAACTAATAATCTCTGCAACAAACATAACAGTAGAAAAACGCACCGAACGCCTTGCCTCTATGGGCCAAGTAGCAGCTCACCTAGCCCACGAGATCAGAAATCCAGTAGGCTCTATCTCACTTTTAGCTTCAACTCTACTTAAAAGAGCTGATGAGCGCACAAAGCCTATCGTAAATCAAATACAAAAAGCTACATGGCGAGTCGAACGCATAATCAAAGCCACTCTACTTTTTACCAAAGGTCTTAATATAAATGCACAAATTTTTGACTTTTCACAGCTTAAAAAAGAGTGCGAAGAGGCTATAAATTTTTACGACTATTCAAAGGATATTAAATTTAGCCTAGAATTTCCAGATGGCAAATATACGGGCGACCTTGATCTACTTGCCATTGTTTTCCAAAATATTTTATTTAACGCCATTGATGCCATCGAAGAGAGCGATGATGATGAGGGAGAGATCATTTTAAGCTATGAAAAAACACCAAGTGAGCATAAATTTATCGTTTACGATAGTGGCGAGCCTATCAAAGATAAAGCCATAGTCTTTGAGCCGTTTAAAAGCAGCAAGCTAAAAGGAAACGGCCTTGGACTACACCTTTGCTTGCAGATCATAGAGGCTCACAAAGGCAGTATCGAGATCACACTAAATCCAAAAACATTTTGCATAAATTTACCAATAAAGGAGAAAGAATGAACATACAAAACGAACTTGAGGCTTTTAAAAAATCTCTTCAAACGCTTGATTTGAGAGAAATTTCAAACGATGGAGCAAAAAACGTTGCATTTATCTGTATCGATATGATAGAAGCATTTGCTGGTAGTGGTGCGCTCGCTAGTCAAAGAGTAGCTGCTTTATCAAAAGGGATTGCAACACTTTTTGATAGAGCGTGGAGAGATTTTGGTTTTAGAAATTTTATCCTTATAGAAGATAGGCACACCAGTGATTCAAAAGAATTTGAGAATTTTTTACCACATGCCATACTTGATACAAATGAGATAAAAACCGTAAAAGAGATAGAAAATCTAAGCTTTTTTAAAGAGTTCAAGACATTTTATAAAAACTCTTTAAGCATTGCGTTTAATAAAGAATTTGAGAAATTTTTAGAGCAAAACCCACAAATTGACACTTTTGTTATTACTGGAGATTGCACTGATATGTGCGTTTATCAGTGCGTTAGTTATCTTAAACTACGAGCTAATGAATACAATAAAAAATCAAGAGTTATCGTGCCGTTTGATCTTACGCAAACATATGACATACCAGGACACAATGGCGACTTTTACCACGAGATGTTTTCTCTTCATATGAAGCTAGCACTTGGCGCTGATGTGGTAAAGAGTATTAAATTTTAAAGCTTGCTTGAAATATTTATGAGCCTATTTAGCTCGTCAAATTTAAAGCTAAGCTCGTATTTATCCGATGCGATTTCATTAGGGCTTTCGCTAAATTTCATATCACAGCTTAGCAAAAGTCCTTTTATAAAGATTTTGTGATCTAGCTCGTAACTGCTTAAACACTCATTTACTACGCTCAAAAGCTCATTTGCTAGCACTGGCTTTTCAAAGACCACATCCGCTCTAAAAGCCACATACGCCGCTCCGCCCTCGTACTCTATCCTGTAATAATTTTGTTCATCAAAAGCGGCGCAAAGAACCATACTAATCGTGTGGCCATTAAAATTTTCATCTAGCTCAAATCGTGGCGTACTAAATGCGCTAAGTCCAAATTTCTCGCCAAACTCACGTGCTTTATTTGCAAGCTCAAGCAAACGCTCATCAAAGCCATTTATATTTTCATAACCCCAAAGCCACGTATTTGACGAGAAGCTTTCAGAGCCAATAAACTGTATGTCAAACTCGTGCTCATCAAAATAAATTTTGCCGCTATCAAAATTAGCCTGCCAGTTGCCACCTTCAACAAGTAGCTTAAATGCACGTTTTTGAAGTAATGTCGCTTTGCCAACACATGCGCTAAAAAGCTCGCTCCAGTTACTTTTATCTACACCAAGCTTATCTAAAAACATCGCTTCTCCAGGCATTAGCAAGCTATTGCTTGAAGTACTTTTTCTTTAAAGCTGTCATTTACAACAAATTTTGTCTTATAGACAAAAATTTGAGCCGTATTTTCATTTTTTATCTTAATAACAAGGCGCTTATCATTGTTTGTGCCACTTTTTATATGTTCGTTATAGCCAAGATTATAAAGGTTAGTGATCTTATCTTTGCTAAGCTCACTAAGGCATAAAAGCACCTCTAGCTCGGCATATTCTCTTGCTCTTTGAGGGGCGCTCGTCTCTTCATTTTTAGAAAATTTAGAGTTTTGTTTTAGTTTTCTTGTCTTAAAGTCTAAATTTTGTGCATCTTCTAGGCTATAAACCTCGTTTAAATTTGTCCTTACAAATTGATCATCTTTTGTGATATTTATCCTAAAAGCATAAGGCAGGTCGCGTTTTGCTTCATCTTTTACTATATCTTCGATATTTCCAAGCTCTCTTTCAAAGACTGCGATCTCGATATTTCCGTGAAAATCAAGCACGTTTATAGTGCCCATTTTCTTGCCACTTTTGGTTATCCTTGTGCTAAAGTCCTCGATCTTACCAACGACTAAAATTTCTGCACTTTGTGGCAAGCTCTCAAATTCTGAGCTTAGAGTGTATTTTATCTTATTGATCTCGTCTTTATAATCATCAAGTGGGTGGCCTGAGAGGTAGATACCAACACTCTCTTGCTCAAATTTTAAAATTTGTTTGATGTCAAATTCATCATTTATCGTGACAAAATTTATCTTCACATCGTTCATGCTCTCATCTTCGCCAAACAAGCTCTCAACTGCATTTTTACGGATCTGCGCAGCACTTTTGCAAGCTTCTATGATATTTTCTACATTTTGCATAAGCATCTTGCGACTAAAGCCAAACTCATCAAAGCAACCAGCTTTTATGAGGCTTTCAAAGACCTTTTTATTTACTTTAAATGGATCGATCCTTGAGACAAAGTCATCCATACTCTTAAATTCGCCATTTGCTTCACGCTCAGTGATAATGTTTTCAATAGCCGCACCGCCAACACCTTTAATCGCACCAAGCCCAAAGATAATACCGTCATGATCACCATTTTTAACAACGCTAAATTCTTTAGTTGATTTATTTATAGATGGCGGCAAAGTATCTATATTTATACGCTTTATCTCATCGATATAGCGAACGATCTTATCGACATTACTCTCCTCGCTTGTAAGAAGTGCCGCCATAAATTCAGCCGGATAATAGGCCTTAAGATAAGCCGTCTGAAATGTGACGTAGGCGTAAGCTGCGGAGTGAGATTTATTAAAGCCATATCCTGCAAATTTTACAATTAGCTCGAAAAGATCGTCTGCTTTTTGTCCATTTAGCCCTTTTGCCTCAGCACCTTTTACAAACTCACCCTTTAGCCTATCCATCTCTTCTTTGATCTTTTTACCCATCGCACGGCGTACAAGGTCCGCCCCGCCAAGGCTAAAGCCGCCTATGGCTTGAACGATTTGCATAACTTGCTCTTGATAGACGATGACGCCGTATGTTGGCGCAAGGATCGGCTCAAGCTCTTTAAATGAGTATGTTATCTCGGCCTCGCCATGTTTTCTTTTGACGAAGTCATCGAGCATGCCACTCTCCATCGGTCCTGGGCGGTAGAGCGCTAGCATCGCGACGATATCCTCGAAGCAGTCTGGACGCAAGCTAGTTCCTAGCTTTCTCATGCCCTCACCCTCGATTTGGAAAATTCCTATCGCTTGGCCGCTTTGTATCATTTTATAAACATTAGAATCGTTTTTATCGATCTGCTCCCAAATGATATTCTTGCCAGTTCGTTGTTTTACTAGCTTTATGGCATTATCGATAACCGTTAGTGTTTTTAGTCCAAGAAAGTCAAATTTAATTAAATCCACATCCTCAAGATACTTAAGGCTATACTGCGTAACGTATCGATCTTCTGGGCTATTTGGCTGACGAAATAGCGGAGTTTTATTCCAAAGCTCCTCATTTGAAATAACAACACCTGCTGCGTGCTGGCCGGCATTTCTGTTTAGCCCCTCAAGATCAAGGGCAAATTTCCAAATTCTAGCTGCCTTTGGATTTTGACTGATGAGCTCAGCTATCTTTGGCTCTTTTTCATAAGCATCTTTTAGCGTAATGCCTAGTTCATCTGGTATTAACTTCGCCATCGCATCAGCTTCAGCGTAAGGCATATCACAAACCCTAGCAACATCTCTAATGACACCTTTTGCAAGCAATTTACCAAATGTAATAACTCCAGCAACGTTAAATTTTCCGTATTTTTGAGTAACATAGTCAATTATCTCGCCACGCCTACTTTGACAAAAATCCACGTCGATATCTGGCATGCTAACACGCTCTGGGTTTAGAAATCTCTCAAAAAGTAGGTTGTATGGGATTGGATCAAGGTCAGTAATCTTTAGCGAGTAAGCGACCAAGCTACCAGCCGCAGAACCACGTCCTGGACCAACTGGCACACCTCTACTTTTAGCCTCATTTATGAAGTCCCAAACGATCATCATATAGCCTGGGAAATTCATTTTATTAATTATACCAATCTCTATCTCAAGGCGCTTTTTGTATTCGTCATGTAAATTTTCAGGGACAAATTTTAGCCTCTCTTCAAGACCTTTTCTACATTCATACTCAAAAAAAACAGCATCATTTTTAAAGCTATATCTATTTTCAGGCTCTGGAAGTGTTAAATTTCTCTCTTTGGCATATTCAAGAGTAAATTTAAAATTTGGCGGGGTTGGGTTGCCAAGCTTGATCTCAAGGTTGCACTTATCCACGATCTCTTGGGTATTTTCTATCACTTCAGGGATATCTAAAAATAGCTCACTCATCTGCTCTTTGCTTTTTACAAAAAACTCATGGACGCTGTGGCGAAGTCGGTTTGGATCATCTAAAGTTTTGTTCATCGCGATACACATAAAAACCTCATGAGCGTCGGCTCGCTCTTTAAAAGTGTAGTGGGTATCATTTGTGGCGATGACCTTTATGCCAGTCTCTTTGGCGATGCGCAAAATATCATCATCAATGCGTTTTTGATCGCCGATGCCGTGACGCATGATCTCAAGGTAAAAGTCATCTCCAAAAATTTCTTTATACTCAAGCGCGACCTCTTTTGCTCTCTCGTAGCCCTTTGCGCCAAATTTGACGTTACGATCGCTTAAATTTAGATGCCAACTCACCTCGCCCTGCAAGCAAGCAGAGCTACAAACCAAGCCCTCGCTGTGCTCTTTTAAAATTTTTTTATTTATACGAGGATAGTAGTAAAAGCCCTCGATGTAGCTCATGGAGCTAAGATACATTAAATTTTTATAGCCAGTCTCGTTTTTGGCGATTAGTATAAGGTGAAAGCGCTGTTTAGTACTCTTGTCATCAAGCTGCTCGCCGTTATGCACATAAGCTTCGATGCCAATTAGTGGTTTTATCCCCTCTTTTTTCATCGCCTTGTAAAAATCTATCGCTCCAAACATATTACCGTGATCAGTAATCGCCGCTGCTGTGTCGCCTCTATCATGAAGCACATGAGCTAGCTCTTTTATCTTGTTCGCTCCATCAAGAAGGGAGTATTCGGTGTGTAAATGCAGGTGTGTAAAGCTAGAATTTTCACTCATTTTTTATCCTTTTTTAATGAGTGGATTTTACAAAATTTTGGCTAATAAGGTGCTTGATAAAATCTTAATGGGAGCTTTAAAATTTATATAATTTGTAGTTTGTGGCTAAGAACGAAGCGCGCTGCCATCTGACGTACTATGCTATTAAGGTCTTGTAAATTTTAAAATTTCATGAACGAGTAATTTCAGCTCTAAAATTTGAGTTAAGCGGTCAGTGAAGCCAAAATTTAGTAGTCAACTCTTACGAGTGAATGGAATTTTAAAATCTATAAAGTGAAAAAGAATTAGATCGCGGACTAAGCCGCAATCCATTATAGATAAACTGGGATATTTGTGTGTTCTAAGAAAAATCTCGAAGTGCCGCCAAGCACCATTTCCATAAGACCATTTTCACCATATCTGCTAGCAACGATTAGATCAGCATTTCTATCAATAGCTGCTTTTAAAAGCGCTTCACCAGGTATCATCGTGGTAGCAATCACTTCAAAAGTGGCTGATATGCCATGAATTTTGAAGTACTCTTCAAGCTTTTTAAGATTTAGCTCGGCATTGTCGCCAAGACTTGCTTTTGAGGTAATGCACTGAACCTTTTTCGCCTTTTTTAAAAGATCTATCGAGCCTGTTAATGCCCTTGAGCTTTGCGTCGTACCAGTCCAGCTTACAAGGATATTATCGGCTTTAAACTCACGCATTTTTCTAGGGATTACAATCGCATTTTTACCACTTTTTAAAACAGCTGACTCAAATGTTCCAGTGATCTTTCCATCAAGTGGCACAGCAGCCACAACTAGGTCGCAAAATTTACTCTCTTGCTCCACTATCGCGCTTCTTTTGCCACTATGGATCGTAAAATTTGCAGTGCAGACATCTTCAATGATTTCACTAGTTACTTTTATGCCAAGGTCAGCACAAATTTTATTGAAAATTTTCTCATTTTCTTCATGCTCGACAGCTAGTTCAGATTTAGCTGATTTTAGAAATTCTTCAAAAAGCACTCCTCCACGAAGCGTCATTTTCATATTATAAACTACGCTTGGGTCAAGCTGACAAGTCATAATTTCCATATGTGTGTTAAACCACTGAGCAACCTTTAGGGCACCATAAATTCTTGGCTCGATATCGTCTCCAGCTCCTATTGGAAAAAGCAACTTTTTGTATTTCATCATCTGTCCTTTAAAATTTATTCAACCAAAGAGAGCGAAATTTTATTTCCTTTTTGCTCGCTCACACATACTTTGACCTGATCACCTACATTTAATGGAGTTTTTATCTTTGAGATATGAAGCAAGCCATCAATGCCATCTTTTAGCTCGATAAATACACCAAAATCAACTACACTCTTTACGGTTCCTAAAAACTCATCACCGATATTAAAATTTGGTTTTGAACGCTCTTTGTCGTGTTTAAACGGCTTTTTGCCAAATGAACGTCCATTGTCTTTTGAAGTGATAGAGATGATGTAGTCTTTTGCGGCATCGACATTTTTCTTTGCTCCACCTGCGATTTTTACCTCGCCTTTTTCTCTATCAAGATCGATTGAGACTTCAAATTTCTCAATAATCTCTTTTATAGTCTTGCCAGCTTGCCCGATGATGTCTACGATCTTGCTTGGATCAACACTAAATAGTTCAAGTTTTGGAAGCACATCTTCATTTATTTCTATATTTTTATCCGCTTCTGCCATCAAAGATAAGATATGCTCTCTACCACGTTTTGCTTGATAAAGTGCCTCTTTTAGCACTTCTAAGCTAATGCCACCAAGTTTGATATCCATCTGAAGCGCTGTGATGCCATCGCTTGTACCTGCTACTTTAAAGTCCATATCGCCATCGTGATCTTCAAGCCCCATGATATCTGTTAGCACTGCGTGTTTATCGCCTTCAAATATAAGACCCATAGCAACACCTGCGACAAGTTTTAAAGTATTTACGCCAGCTGCTCTAAGTGCGAGCGAGCCACCGCAAACGCTAGCCATCGAGCTTGAGCCGTTGCTCTCTAAAATTTCTGAAACAACTCTTATTGTGTATGGAGAAGCTAGATCGATACTTGGCGCAAGGGCACGTTTGGCTAAATTTCCGTGTCCAAGCTCGCGTCTACCAGGAGCTTTTAGTGGGCTTGCCTCACCTACGCTAAAGCCTGGGAAGTTGTAGTTAAACATAAATTTCTCTACAAAAGGTACTTTTTCAGTGAGGATGTCATACATTTGAGCATCACTATCAGTGCCAAGAGTAGTGACAACTAGGGCTTGCGTCTGTCCTCTTGTAAAGAGGCATGAGCCATGTGCATTTGGAAGGACATTTGTTTCGATACTAATAGGCCTAACCTCTTCAAGACCACGTCCATCAGCTCTTACGCCTTCATTTATTATCTGCTCTCTAACGATTTTCTTTTTATATTTGCCAAGGACATTTGTGATGACAGCCTCATCCCAGCCCTCTTTTTGAGCGACCTCATCACTTGAAATTTGTTTCGCGATCTTGCTAAGTTCGCTCGCACGCTCGCTTTTTGCCATTTGATTAATAGCATTTTTGACTTCAGCTTTATAAAATTTATCAATATAAATAGCGATATTTTCATTTTCTATCTCAGGTTTTAGCTCAAGCGCAGCATCCTCTTTTTTATGCTCTTTGAAAGCTTCTTCGTAAGCGCTACTAGCTCTTAATATCGCCTTACCAGCAAAATCAATCGCTTCAACCATCATATCTTCGCTAAATTCATTCATTAGCTGTTTTTGAGCCATACTATCACTTAAGCTCGGATCTATCATCGGCTCGATCGCAACCATCGGGATAAGCTGCGTAGTTTGCTGAGGCAAGCTTCTCATCTCGATCATCAAAAGCTCATCTTTTGTGCCAGCCACGTATAGATCGATCGCGCTTTGTTTTAGTTCAGAGTTGCTTGGGTTGATCACAAATTTTTCATCTATATAACCAACTCTCACGCCACAAACTGGGCGATTTACAGGGATGTCGCTAAGATATAGTGCAACTGAGGCTGCATTTAGGCTTACAACTTGCAAATCAACCTCAGGATCAGCTGAAAGCACCATTACAACGATTTGAGTTGGATATGCGTAACCTTTTGGAAAGAGCGGTCTAAGAGATCTATCGATGATGCGAGCTGTTAGCGTTTCAAAGTCGCCTGGCTTTGTCTCGCGCTTAACATAACCGCCAGGAATTTTTCCAGCGGCGTAAGCTTTTTCGATGTACTGCACCGTTAGAGGTAAAAAATCCTCCTCAACTTGTGTGTCCTCTCTTGCAACAGTTGCTAAAACTACAGTATTTTTCACCCTTAAGAGTACCGCTCCGCTAGCTTGTTTTGCTACTTTATTAAGGTCAAAAATTTCAACCTGATTATTGACTTCTATACTATATTGCATTATTTTTATCTCCTTGTTGTTTTTGTAACGGCAAATAATAAGGGCTCTCTTCTAATATTGACATGATACGCTCACTCGTAGCTTCGATCTTTTTTTCGTAATACGAATCCACATCGATAAAATCAACGATCTTGTTTATCGTGTAAATTTCATCAACCATATCATTTAAATTTGTAAAGACATCAGTAGCAATCACTGGCGTTGCGTATGAGATGGATTTTACCTTCACATCAAGCAATGTCTTTATGCAAATGAGTGCCGTCATACCAGTCTCGCACCCCTCATCGATTAGTAAAATATTTTTATCTTTTAGCTCTCCTATCAAATTTCCTTTTCGGTATTTATAAACGTTTTTTAAAATTTTCTCTTCATATTTTCTATGTGCTTCGCCGTAAATATAGTCATAGCTTATATTAAAAGCTTTTATAAGTTTATCATTTAATACTATATCTTCTGTTTCACTAACTATTGCAACGTCGCATTCGCTATTATTTGGTGCAGGTATTGGCTCGCTAAAAAGCATCTCGTAGCTTAAATTTAAACTTCTACAAACCGCATCTGTGAGTATAACTGACTCAAGCGACATACAAACAACTATTGTCTTTTTATCTACAAGCTCTTTTTTTGGCAAAATTTCAATTAGCTTGCTAGCTGCTTCTAATTGATCCTTAAATTTAGCCGTTATCATTTAGTTGGCACTCGATTTTGTGCTGCTTTGCGAAAAGTCATAGTGCAAACCGCCCATTGGATAGAAATTTATCGTGAAATAAATACCATTTTTTCTAGTTGATGCTGAGCCGTTTATTGTTGTTGTTGGCTCAACATCTTGTTGATAAATTATCCCGTAATTCCAGCATTTTCTTTGATGAAGTACACCAACTCTCCAGCTTTTTGTGTAGCTTCGCTCAATATCATATTGCCAGCCACCAATAAGACTATATTGATGAGGCAATTTTACTCCAAGACCGCTTGTAAAATAGCTATCTTTTGTCGCACTATTTTTTATTTTGCTATCATTTTTCTTCATGGTGTGAAGCATATTTAGCCAGAATAGATCATTTGTGTATGAAAATCCACTTTGTATCTTTTTAAGCTCTTTACTCTTATGCGAATATTCAAGCTTATTATAAAGGCTTAAATTTTCAAATGGATATAGATAAATAGCATTTTTTAAATTCGAATATTCATCTTCTTTTGTGTAATATCCTTGAGAAATACTATGTTTTATAATCTTTCTACCATTAGAGTTAAAGAAATACTGAGTCAGGTAACCAGAAATTTCTTCCTTACTCTGCTCTTGAGTCAAGAAATTTTCATACTCATTTAGATTTTTATCATAGATAAACTCATCATCTAAATTTCCTTTTCTATAGCCTGGCAGTAGGTATTCTGCTCCAAAATTTAGAGTGTGATAAAAGCTTTCATACGCTTTTGCAAGGTCAGTTTGAATGGTAAATTTGTGGTAATTATTTACAAAATTTGTATGCTTATCTTCTCTTTTATCATCAAATGAATTTATCTTATTTTCGTAATTTATTCTTGAGGCGTATAGATACTCGTAAAATGAAAACGTTAAACTATCATCAAGCAGTGGCACATGCACTGAAGCTGGAAGTGTAAATTCATACTGAGTCGCTCTAACGCCTATTTTTCTATCATATCTATGTGACTGAAGATCAAGTGAATATAAGATATTTGGCAAGACAATATCATCTGTAAATTTATGATACTGAAGCGACGGAAGCTCTTGAAGCGTGTCTTTGTTCTCATTTTTTGAGCCAATTTTTTCAGTGTCTATGTAGTATTTTGCATAAGCACCAAAATAATGATCGTCATTTGCGATGAAATAGTTAAATTTAGAAGTTACAAGCGAATCATAATCATCATCTCTGCCCTTTAAGTTTAAATAATCTATATCATTTAGCTTCGTTGCATCTATCCAAATTCCCTCTTGCAAATCCGCTTCGCTAAGGTATCTTATAAGCTTATCTCTTTCGTATTTTAGTCCAATGCCTTTATGTGTTTTATTTTTTAGTTCAGCCTTATTTGAAATCTTACTTCTTTGTCTATCTTGATAGCTTTTTTTATCGTCAAACATACCAAAGCTGATTTCACCCCTTGAATCAGGCGACTCAGTAAATCTAAACGCACCATAAATTCCAGCACCTCTGTTTGTTCTTATCTGCGGATCAAGCTCGAAGTCCCACTCATTATAAGGTGCAAAATAAATCGGCTGTTTGTAATAAAAACCTTCAGATTTTCCGTATCCAAGCTCAGGCGGCAAAAGACCTGTTCTTCTTGTGGTATCTGTTGAAAAACCAAAATATGGCAAATAAAAAACTGGCACATTAGCTATACGAAAGACTGGGTTAAAAAGGTGTAAAAATTTGCTTTGTTTATTTAGCATAGCTGAGCTTGAGGTGATGCTCCAGTCAGGATCTTGGACATTACAGCTTGAAACCATCGCCTTTTTTACTCTATAGTACTCACTGTCAGAGCTGCTCTCATCGCTTCTCATCCACACTTCCATATCTTTATTCATCATAAAAAGCGATTCAAAAGCAGTATCATTATTTTTTAAATTTAGCTTTGCATAGTTTGAGCGAGAGACTTCACTCTTGCCCTTCATCATGTTGACGTTACCAAAAAGCTCGATAATCGAATTATTTTGATCATACACAGCACAATCAGCTGTTACAAGATAATCTTGTGAATATACAACAACATTTTTATTGGCCGTGACGATGCCTTTATCTTGCTTTACATCATCAGCCAAAAGCTGCACATCTTGCACAGCTGCACTTAGATTTAAAATACAAACCGAAACTAAAAATAAAATTTTACGCATTTATCACCACTGTTTTTGCTATTTTGTCTTGCCAAGTCTGCCTAGCTGGATTCGCAAATGCCCATGCAAAACCAAGATAAAAACAAGCTTCACTAACCAACCTAAAAATCGCTCTTACCAAGCTTGAAATAAAATTTGGTCTATCTAAAATTTCTACATTAATGCACATCGTCTTTATTAGCATTTGTCCAAGACTCGCGCCATAATACCAAACAAAAAATGCATGATAAATAATCTTTAGTGCGACTATTTGCCAAAAGAAATTTAAAGTCAAATTTCTGGCTTCATCATAGCTCATAACCGACAAAAAGGCATCCCAGTAAATGATCAAAAACAAAAAAGAAACGATACATTCATCAATTGAGTAAGCTAGCACTCTTTTTGAAAATGGCGCTAGCGAAATTTCTTCTTTTTCAAGTTTTTCAACTATCTGCATACTCATTTTAATGCCTGCCAGGCAATATCTTTTCTATAATGTGCTCCATCAAATTTTACATTTTCGCAAAGCTCATAAGCTCTATCACGTGCCTCTTTTATACTCTTCGCAGTGGCCACACAGACTAATACCCTGCCACCATCTGCATAAATTTCTCCATCTTGCTCACTAACACCAGCATAAGCGATGTGAGCATCTTTTACATCATTTAAAACTGAAATTTTAACCTTTGGGCTACTTTTATACGGGTAGTCCTTACTAGCCATCACAACGCCAACTGCAAATTCATCTTTTAAGCTAATAGGCTTTAGCTCGCCCTTTGCAGCATTTAGTAAAATTTCGCTTAAATTTCCGTCAATTAATGGCATCAATACCTCGCACTCAGGATCGCCAAATCTTACGTTAAACTCAAGTACATAAGGCTCATTTTTCACGATCATTAGCCCTACAAAAAGTACTCCACAAAACGGACTGCCCTCGTTTTTCATCCCTTTTAAAGTTGGCTTTACAACCTCTTCTTCAACCCTTTTTATCAGCTCTTTTGAAGCAAGCGGACTTGGAGCATAAGCACCCATGCCGCCAGTATTTGGACCTTCGTCATTATCAAGCAGACGTTTATGATCTTGTGCCACTGGCAAACTTACAAAATTTTCGCCGTCACAAATAGCAAAAAAGCTCAGCTCAAAGCCGTCTAAAAACTCTTCAACGACAACAAATTTACCAGCATCACCAAAGCTGGCTCCGCTTAGCATGTCGCTAACTGCCTCTTTGGCATCCTCTTTAGAATTTGCGATTATTACGCCCTTGCCAGCGCAAAGTCCATCGGCCTTTACGACCATCGGCGCGCTTAAGGTATCAATAAATTTAAATGCCTTTTCTTTATCATCTGTATTTAAATATCTTGCGGTTTTTATGTTATTTCTAGCTAAAAAGTCCTTCATATAAGCCTTGCTAGCTTCAAGTCTAGCAGCTGCTTTGCTTGGTCCAAATATAAGCAAGCCCTCTTTTTTAAAGATATCCACTACACCTTCACTAAGCGGTGATTCAGGGCCCACGATAGTTAAGGCAATATCATTTTGCTTAGCAAATTTTGCAAGCTCATAAAAATCTTTTATCTTTAAATTCTCGCCAAGGCGTGAGGTCGCACCATTTCCTGGCACAAAGTATAAATTTATATTTTTTTCGTTTTTTAGCTTTAGAGCAATGGCGTATTCGCGGCCGCCACTTCCTATTATGAGAATATTCATTTCATCTCCGTAAATTTAAAAAACCCGAGTGGGCGTCGCATAGAAGAGTGGCCCATAAACAAAGCCAATCTTGCAAATAGATGGATACCAAACGGTTGCAACTTCTCGCCTTTTCAGACTCAAACGAAGCCACATCACAAGGCACCCATACCTTTTCGCTAACAAAAAAGTGTTGGACCCCGTAAAATGCTGACTCGCTTCACTCAGGCAATAAAATTATATAAATTCTTTGCTTAAAGTAATGTTTTGGCAAGCGCGATACAGGCGTTTATATCTTGACTTTGGCTCACTATTGGCTCGGTAAATTTTAGCTCTTTTGCAGTGACCTTTCCAATGCTTATCGCTTGATAGCTCTCATCCCAGCCAAAATTACTAAGAAAATTTTTGACATTTAGCGGAGAAGCGAAGATCAAAATGCTATTTTTTGGTGGTCTTAACTCCATTTTGCAAGGATTTAAGACATTTTCATAGGCGATAATTACTTTTATATTTACTCCGCCATTTTGCAAAATTTCTAAGAAATTTGAAGCGCTATCTCTACCTTTTAGATAAAGAACATTTTTACCTTTTAAAAGTGGCAAAATTTCCCTTGCGAAGTCATCTCCGTGAGCGTTCTTTCCGGTATAAATTTCACTAAATCCAAACTCTCTTGCGGCTGCCGCACAACTATTTGCGATGGCAAAGACTGGCAAATTTATAGCTTTTATATTGTTAAATTTTAATGCATTAAAAGCATTTTTAGAAGTAGCTACCAGCACATCATATTCACTTAAATTTAGCTCAAATTTTAAAAACTCGATCTTGCTAACGCTTAAATTTACAACGCTCTCATCAGTCGTTTTTGTATTTGAAATAAGATAAATTTTACGCAACTCTTTTTAACCTTAAAAAAGATATCAAAGCAAGTAATGTGCAGACTAAAATAACAATAGAAGTCGAGTAAAATATATTACCAAGCCCAACTAACGGAGAGACTACGCCGCCTAAGAAAAATGGGCAAAATCCAAGTATCGCTGAGGCTGAGCCAGCATATTCTCTGCCTTCGTTCATAGCTAGCGATGAAGCAGTTGGCAAGACAAATCCTGTAAAAAGAAGCAATAAGAAAAATGCGATAATGACGCCGATCACTTCAAATTTAAAGCAAAGCATAAAAGCAATAAAAATGCTAGCAAACAAGGTGCCAGAAAGTCCAGCTTTGAGTGCTTTTCTCTCATTTAAAAGACTAGCAAGCCTTGCTCCTATAACAAGCCCTAAACCATTTAAAGCAAAGCAAAAGCTATAACTTACTGGACTTAGAGAATAAAATTCTTGAAATATAAACGAAGATGACGCTATATAGGCAAACATTGCACCCATCGCAAATGTCTGAATGCTTACGAAAAGTATAAATTTTTTCTTTCTTAAAATTTTGCCAAAAACACTATAAGTCACCAACAAAGGCATTTTTAAGCGATTTGACTGACTCAAGCTCTCTTTGAAATAAAAATTTGCAATAAAAAGTAAGATACCAATGATAGTAAGTGCCATAAAGATGCCACGCCAGTCGGTAAATTTAAGCAGCAAACTACCGCCAATTGGTGAAAGTATCGGGGCTAGACCATTTACGACCATCATAAGGCTAAAAAATTTAGTCATTTCATGGCCCTTATAAAGATCACTAACAACAGCCCTTGAAATAACCAAACTGCCGGCACTTGCTAGTCCTTGGATGATGCGCATAAAGATAAAAAACTGGATATTTTGCGAGAAAAATATAAAAATAGTGCTTATCGTATAGACGATGAGCGAGATGGTAAGGGGCAATTTTCGGCCAAATTTATCACTTATTGGGCCAACTATGAGCTGACCTATGGCTAAGCCTGCCATCGATGTCGTGATCGTTAATTGTGTAGCTGTAACGCTTGTTTTAAACCACTCAGTAATAGCCGGAAGTGCTGGCAAATAAAGATCTGTCACAAATGGTCCAAAGGCAGAGAGAGCACCTAAAAATAGTAACAAAAATAGCTTGGAATTTTCTTTTTTCATAGTTTTTCTTTTTTTGGAGCGATTATATTATGACTTTACTTTTTGCTTTATTAAGTATAAATTTACTATTGTTATTATAAAGAATAAGCCCTAGAAATAGGGCTTAGTATTACATTTTGTCTTTAGTGACGATTAAGAGCATTTTAAATTTATCTTTTATCTTTAATCCATGTGGTATTTTGCCTGGTAGCACGATGGTATCGCCTTTTTTGATATCAAAATGTTCATCACCAATAGTTAGCTTCATCTCACCATCAAGTGCGATAAGTAGTGCATCGCCTGGAGCTGCGTGAGTTGAGAGCTCTTGGTCTGTGTCAAAACTAAGCAGCGACATCGAGCCATTCTCATTTTTAACAAGCGTCTTGCTAACTATCTTGCCTTTTTCGTATTCCACTGCATCAACTAAGCTAAAAATAGCTGCCTTAGGTAAATGATCTATCATAACATTCTCCTTAAAATCTATTAGTAAATATTTTGTTTTCTTTGTAAATTTGAGTTTTCGCCAGGTTTTTGCCTCGATAAGGCAGGCTTCATCGTACCCAAGCTTCATCTGCTTTTTGCCATACACGAGCTGCGCTTCGCCGTCTATCACCCAGGCAAGGCTATCTATAAAAAGCATCTCGTGGTCTAGCTCCTCACCTTCGTCAAATGCGTATATATCGACGCTTGCGTTTTTGTTTTGAAAGAGCCTTTTGCTAACGACACTTTTTTCAACTATTTTTGTATCTTTGTCTAGACTATAAATTTGACTCATTTTATATCCTTTTTTTGCAAAATTATAAAAGGTTAAGAGCTAAATTTCATTGACCAATGTTAATAAAAAGAGAAAAAATATCCTAATTAAAACTAGTGCATATCAAGAAGTTCCCTTTACAAAAAATTCCATAAAGGAATTTGGCCACTCAATAATTACCATATCATATTTGTTTCTTTTATTCTATAACAGTATCTTTTTAGTTTCTATTTTTAATATGCGTAACCCGGCTTCCTTGCCGTAGTTTTGTAAGCTTCGTTAAGTACTGATCCAATACCCATTTGATGGAATTTTTTTATACCAATTACAAAAATATCTGTACAATCCTTGTCGGTTGCATTTAATACAACAAAACCAACTGACTCATCATTCATATGGCAAGCGAGAAAAAGCTTTTACCGTGAATCACGAATATACTCTTCTGTGCTTTATGGTATTCCAAACCATTCTGAAAGGTCATATAATATTTCTTTTGATGCACTTTCTTTTTCCAGTTTATCTTCAACTTCTTTTATTTTTATATCAATTTACTCTTCCACAACTTCTATACTTTTAAATGTATACCTTTGTTTCTTAAATTTTCTATGCAATCAGCTAGATATTCGATATTGTGCTCTTTGTAAATTGGACTGCCTATAATTTCCTCTTTAAGATTATCATACTTTACTGCTGTGCTTCCTCTATAATTTTTATCTTTCCATTCCGCAGAAACTTTATATCCTCTTTTTTCCATCTCCTCCATAACCAATACATGGTAAATAAAAAGATGATACGGAGAATATGAAAACACATAGTCCACAGTTTTATGTTTCTTTTTCCATCCATTGCCCCTCAGAGCACAACATTCCCTATGTTGCCCAAGAAGCTGACTTTTGGGCAATAAGTGGATAAGTTTTTCATGCCATAGTCTCATATTTTTCTCCTGTTAACAAGGTTGATTTTTCTAAATATTCATTAGGGTATTTCTTTAGTAAAGTGTTAATGTATTCAATTACAACCTTCTGACTATTTTCCCCTTCCATATATCCATTTAATATATCAAATAATACCTGTTTTTCAATCGTACTTGCGTCTTTTTTAAAATATCCCCATATATGAAGAATGGCATTACTAAAATCTTTTTTGCTCTCCTTCATATCTCTTGTTTCCTGTATTTTTTCATTTAGCCATACAACATCCGGTTCTTTTTCCCTCAAATACGCCCTTATCTCCAAATATGCTTTATGCGATTTGCTTAGTACAAAATATTTATTTTTTGCCCATAACTCTTCACATTCTATTCTTGTATCTTTGTGTCTCATGTTGACGCTTCTTTCAAAAAAATCAAACCAAAACAAATCCCATACAATGTATCACCATTTAAGCATTTATTAATAGCATTTAAATTTTTGTTTAGGTAAGGTATAAATGAATATCCTGCATTATTAGTATGTTAAAGTGGGCTCAGATACAAATAATTTTTATTACTATAACCTATTCAAATTTATTAACCGCTTTTTCCACAAAAGCCTCCCAGCAAAATAATGGGAGGCTCTCTAAACAATTTATCTAAATTTAAAACTCTCTTTTAAACCTACTTTTTCTCATTTTTAGTATCAAAAGAGCTTTTTGCTTCCGTAAACCGTTGCAATATTGTATCTTCAACGATTTTACAGCAAAAATATTTTTTACTCTATTCCCACTCAATAGTTGCAGGTGGCTTGCTTGAGATATCGTAAACTACGCGGTTTATGCCGTTTACCTCGTTTATAATGCGGCGACTTACATTTTCAAGTAAATCATAAGGGAGTCTTGAAAAGCTCGCAGTCATGCCATCGCTCGCATCAACCACACGTACGCAAACAGCGTTTTCATAAGTGCGGTTATCACCCATAACACCAACAGAATTTACATTTAAAAGCACGCAGAATGCCTGCCAAGTTTTGTTGTACCAGCCAGTGCTCTTTAGCTCATCACGTAAGATCACATCAGCTTTGCGAAGCAATTCAAGGCTTGGTTTATTTACCTCGCCCATTATGCGGATAGCAAGGCCTGGTCCTGGGAAAGGATGACGGAATACTAAATCACGGCTTAGTCCAAGCTCAAGACCAAGCTTTCTAACCTCATCTTTAAAAATTTCTCTTAGCGGCTCTATTAGCTCAAATGTCATCCAATCAGGCAAACCTCCAACATTGTGGTGGCTCTTTATCGTTTTGCTTGAGCCAACTACGGAGCTTTCGATAATATCAGTATAAAGAGTACCCTGAGCTAGAAATTTCACATCGCCGTGCTTTTTAGCCTCTTGCTCAAAAATTTCTATAAATGTCTCACCTATGATCTTGCGTTTTTTCTCAGGATCAACCACACCAGCTAAGCGGCCAAGGAAGATCTCGCTCGCATCTATACTAACTAGCTCAACGCCAAGCTTTGTTCTAAATGTAGCTTCAACTTGCTCTCTTTCGTTTGTTCTAAGAAGTCCGTTATCAACAAAGACAAGGATCAAATTTTCTGGCACAGCAGCCGCCAAAAGTGCCGCAGTTACAGAGCTATCCACGCCGCCACTAACTGCGCAAAGTACCTTGTGAGTGCCTACTGTTTTTCTTATCTCTTCTATCTTATTTTTAGCGAAGCTTCCCATGTTCCATGTGCTCTCGCAGCCACAGATATATTTAGCGAAATTCTTTAAAATTTGCGTGCCATATTCGCTGTGTTGCACCTCTGCGTGAAACTGGATCGCATAAAATTTTCGTTTATCATCGCCAAAAGCACAATAAGGTGAATTTTCACTAACAGCGATCACTTCAAAGCCCTCTGGCAAGTCCTTTACATAGTCGCTATGACTCATCCATACGATTTGTTTTGAAGGTGTATCTTTAAATAGCTCATGCTCTTTAATAACGTTAAGCTCAGCCTTGCCATACTCTTTTTGATCAGCTGCTAAAACCTCAGCCCCATGTGTGTGAGCAAGTAGCTGCATACCGTAGCAAACGCCAAGTATAGGGATGTTTAACTCAAAGACGCCATTATCGCAAAAATAAGCATCTTTAGCATAAACACTAGCTGGACCGCCACTTAAAATGATACCTTTTGGCTCTTTCGCCTTTATCTCACTAAGCTTTGCATTAAATGGCAAAATTTCAGTGTAGACGCCCTCTTCTCTTAGCCTTCTGGCTATTAGCTGAGTGTATTGCGAACCAAAATCCAAAACTATAATCGTATTGTTCATTTATAACCTTTTAAAAATAGATATGAAAAATTTCAAACTGCACATACCAAACAATGATCGATACGATATATCCTAGAACCACCATCCAAGCGTATTTCATATGTGCACCAAAGGTATAAATTCCTTTTAATTTACCCATTACTCCAACACCAGCTGCTGAACCAAAGCTGATCATCGAACCGCCGATACCAGCAGTTAGTGTCACTAATAGCCACTGACTCATTGCCTCACCTGCATCAGCTCCCATTGCTGGATTTGCTTTTAAAACAGCTGACATAACAGGGACGTTATCAACGATCGCTGAAAGGAATCCAACGCCGATATTTACAGCAGTTGAGCCAAATTTATCATAAAGTGATACAGCGTAATTTAAAAATCCAGCAAAATGAAGAGCGCCAACCGCAGCTAAAATTCCAAAGAAGAAAAATAGTGTGTTGTTTTCAATCTTTGACATATAGTGAAATACATGCATTGGTTCTTCATTTTTGTGAGCTTTTTTGAAGTAGTAAGTATAAAGACTAAGTAGTGAGAAGCCAAACATCATGCCCCACATCGCTGGTAAGTGGAAAAGCTGGTGCATCATAACAGCACAAAATATAGTAAATGCGCCTATAAAGATAACTGCTTTGCCGCCCTTTTTCATAACCACTTTTGGCTCATTTGCCACATCAAAATGTGGTGCAGTACTTGGCACTACACGAGAAAGTAAAAATGCCGTTACAAACCAACCTATGATAGATGCTGGGAAAAGTGCGAAAAAGTCGACAAATGGTGCTTTTCCAGCAGCCCAAGCCATAAGCGTAGTGATATCGCCAAATGGACTCCATGCTCCACCCGCATTTGCTGCAACAACGATATTTATCGCACCAGCAACTAAGAAATTTGTATTATTCCTATCTATTGTTAGAAGAACAGTTGAAAGAATAAGTGCTGTTGTTAGGTTGTCAGCTACTGGGCTTATGAAAAATGCCAAAACACCAGTTAGCCAAAATAGTTTTCTATAAGTATAACCTTTTGATACGAGATTATATTTAAGTGCATTAAATACGTCTCTTTCTATAAGTGCTTCGATAAATGTCATCGCCACCATCAAGAAAAATACGATCTGAGCGATCTCTAAAATCAGGTGATTTACCTCATGTTCAAGCGAATGCACATCCATGCCATTTATAAGCATATAAACGCCGATAAGTAGGAACATAAACGTACCGATAAAGATAGCAGGTTTTGCTTTATCAATATGGAAATTTTCTTCTGCTGCTATGAAAAAATATCCAACAACAAAAATGATAAGCGATAAAATTCCTGCCCATGTAGTAGTTAAGTCAATAGCTGCGGTTTCTCCATCAGCACCAAAAGCCATCGCGAAAAACAAGCCTAGAAGTCCAAAAAACCTCATTATACTCTCCTTGTAGAATAAAAAATCTTGGTATATTACTTAAATGAGCCTAAAAATTAGGTTAGTTAAAATTATTAAGCTTATATTACATTTTTATTTAAATACGAAAATTTTACTAGATTTTGTTTATCTTGTCAGTTTTCTTTTCTTTTACGGGAGCATTTCCATAAAATGGATCATCTTTATATCCACAACCGCTAAATACAAAAAGAGTAAAAATTAAAATAAAAGATGATAAGATAAGCCCATGAAAAACGCTAAATTTTTGATAAATACTATTCACGAAAATCCTTTGTATAAAGAAAAATTAAGCATGGCAAATGAGTGCCAACAGCTTTTAGAGCTTATGGGGAAAGCAAAACGATTTTATATAGCTTTTTGCTACGTTAGAGAAGGTGTTTTGACCTTTGTTCTTACTCATCCCACTGGGCTTTTAGAGCTTAGGCGTGATAGTAGTATAAATGATATAAAAAGGTTATTAAAAACCTTTTGCAATTTTAATAAAAATAGCGTTTTTAACAGCATTCTTACTCCAAAACCTATTAACGAAATCAACTATACAAAGAACAAAAAAGAAGAAAATATAAGATTTGTCGTGAGCAAGTTTTTAAAATTTTTCACACCACAACCTACGCAAAGGTCAAATTTCATAATACCAGCAAGCAAGGGTGAGTTTAAAAATTTAGCAAAAGACGAGCAAATACACCAAAAATTTGAAGATCTAAGAGAAATTTTGCTCAAGAAAAATGAGCAGGCAAGATGCTAATAGACGAGATAAGAACGCTTCCAAACGAGCCTGGCGTATACCAGTATTTTGACGCGCAAAATAGACTTTTATATGTCGGCAAGGCCAAAATTTTAAAAAATAGGGTCAAAAGCTACTTTAAGTTTACCCCAAGTCTAGCTCCAGCCGAAAAGCTAAGTCCAAGAATTTCAAAGATGATAAGCGAAGCTGTGCATCTTGAATACATTGTCACACCAAGCGAGGCAGACGCGCTCATACTTGAAAATTCATTCATCAAGCAACTAAAACCAAAATACAATATCTTGCTTCGTGATGACAAGACATATCCTTATATCTTTATAAATTTAAATGATGATTTTCCAAGATTTGAGATCACTAGAAAAGTAGTAAAAGGCTCGAATATCCGCTATTTTGGGCCATATTTTAGCGGAGCTGGCGAGCTACTTGAGGCGCTTTATCTAAATTTTAATCTCGTTCAGAAAAAATCCTGCATCAAAGGCAAAAAAGCCTGCCTTTTTTATCAGCTAAAACGCTGCTATGCCCCGTGTGAAGGCAAAATTTCAAAAGAGAGCTACGCTAAGATCGTAAGTGAGGCTATCATGGCCTTACAAAATCCAAATTTACTTATAACTCGCCTTGAAGAGCTCATGCTAAACTACGCCAAGGCCGAAGACTACGAGCAAGCAGCCGCAACTAGAGATAAGATACAAACACTTAAAAATATGCAAACAAAGGTTGAAGTTGATCTTGCTAAGCTTGAGGACTTTGAGGCCTACTCGGTCGCTTGTGTGCATGATATGATCTGTGCGGTGAGATTTAGCGTGCAAAGTGGCAAGATAACTGGCGTAAAAACTGACATCACACAGGCCAAAAACGCCCAAAAAGATGAGATAAACGAAGCTTATAAGCAGGCTATTTTAAAAAGCTTCATAGCTGGACAGCCGATAATTAGCACCAAAATTTATGTGCATGAGAGCTTTGAAGATAGTGAGCTGGTGGAGGAAATTTTAAACGAGAGATTTGGACGTAAATTTAGCATCACATGCCCAAAAATAGGCGATAAGCGTAAAATTTGTGAGATCGCTACAAAAAACGCTGAAGTTAGCATCGAAAAATATCTAAAAACGCATGATAACGAGCTACTAAACGAAATAAAAGAGTACTTTGACCTAGCTCACACGCCTTACGTGGTTGAAGCCTACGATAACTCGCACCTTTTTGGCGAGGCAAGTGTCGGAGCGATGGTGCGCTATGAGCATGGCGAGTGGGCAAAGCAAAACTACCGTCACATGCACCTAAGCTCTAAAAACGACTACGATCAGATGAAAGAGAGTTTGACAGCCAGAGCACTTAGATTTGACAAGCTTAGCCCACCTGATCTTTGGGTTATTGACGGAGGCGAAGTGCTTTTAAACTTAGCCTGTGAAATTTTAGCAAGTAGTGGCGCAAATGTCGATGTGATCGCTATCTCAAAAGAAAAAATAGATGCCAAAGCTCACCGCGCAAAAGGTGAGGCAAAGGATAAAATTTACACAAAAAATGGTAGCTTTAGCCTAAGTACGAGCGATAAAAAGCTTCAGTTTTTCCAAAAAATGCGCGATGAAAGCCATAGATTTGTCATCAGCTTTCACAGAAAAACAAGGCAGAAAAACGATATGCAAAGATCAATCCTAAAGCAAGCTGGCGTATCTGAGGGTAGTATCGCGAAATTAATCAGCTTTTACGGAAGTTTTGATAAAATTAGCGAAGCGAATTTAGACGAAGTGGCAAAAATAACAAATAAAAGCGTAGCAGAAAAGCTTGCAGTGCTCAAAGAAGGAAATTTGAAGTGATAATATATGATGAAAATTTAAAAATATCTGCGATAACGCAAGATTCACTTGAGCTATTAGGTTTTGATAGTTTAGATGACTTTTTGTTGCGATACAAAGATATAAGTGAGCTAGTCATAACAAGCCAGGAAAGTACAAACTACAGCTTCTTGGAATTTTTACAAAATACGAAAGATAATAGCGCTAGAGTAAATTTAAAAAGAAAAGATGGTGGTGCGATCTTACTAGAAGCGAGATTGCAAAATGCTATTTTAAAAAATGGCGAGAAATTTTTTATCGTTCTTTTAGAGAAGCAAGACATAATAAACAACCAAAATCTAATAGCAGCAGTAAAAGTAAAACCTACATTAAGACTGCCTGTTTTTAAACTAAACGCATGGTATCTTTTTGACACGCAGACACAATCACTTATCGATGATTCCTGGTTTGAAACATCGCTTAAAATACTAAATTTAAATAAAAAAGATTTTGCATCCTACTTAAATATCTTTTTGCATAACGCAAGAGAAATTCTTATACAAATCCAATCAGCCATAATCGCAAAAGACGAGATAATGCTCAAAAAATATGTAGATGAGATAAGGGAAGCTGCATTAAATTTAAAGCTTAATAACCTTGCAAATGAGCTTAACGCTCTTTTAGATAACAATCAAAATGGAAAAATGAAAGAGATGTCTCTTTTTACCAAAAGACTAATTGAGATAGAAAATATCGTCAAAAAATATAGCAAAAAGAGTATCCATGAAAAATAGTAAATTTTATATATTGTTAGCGCCAATAATAATTTCAGCTATCTTTTTCGCATATAGCGGAAATGAAAGCTATAAAAAATTTACAGATCTAAAAGATCTAAATGAAAAACTATATAAACAATCCTTAGTATTTCAAACTATAAAATCCGCAATACAAGAGCACGATACGCTAATAGGCAAAAGCCAAGAAGATATAAGAAGGTTGCGGGATAACACTTTAAAAAATACACAAAAATTTATAAATTCTATAAGAAAAGACGATCGCATCGAGATACGAAATGTAAATAAATTAAAAGAATTACTAGCAAGTCTAAACCAAAATGATAAATTTGATGAACTATTTTACGAATTTTTCCAAAATATAAATGGAGAAATAGATAGCGATTTTAAACAAGATTTAGACCGAGACTTTCCGCTTATAATAAAAGCCTATGCCGCAACTTTAAGTAAAATTTACAATCAACTCTCTTTAGCAAACAACACCAAATACTACGTAAAAAATATCTTTATAAATGGCCCTTTATTTTCAATAAACAGTAATGTGAGAGAAAATATATATTCCGTAAAGGACAACACGCCAAATCTTGATATGCTTCCAAAAAGTGAGCTAAAAGAGAATATTTACAAAGACTTTAACCAGTTTGAAGCCAACTATCAAGCCAGAAAAATAAGAGAAGTTAAAGCCAAGATCGCATTCTCTGAAAAGCTAAATATCGAAGATATTATCTTAATCAAACAGTATGAAGATGATAAATTTATACTTTTATTAGATAGTGCCATAAACATAAAAAATGAGCTACTAGAACTTACCGAGAGCGAGAAAATAAGCTTTGGCATAAAGACCTTTTTTGAGTTTTTGCTTTGTGGCTTGCTCATTTTATCTTTACTTAGTATTTCTGCTAGGTTGAAATTTTTAAAGATGCTTATCGATAAGTCAAAATACATATCAAACTATATCCTATCATCAAAAGAGACAAGTGCGGATAATGCGATATCAAAGCTTGTAAAAGCTTATGAAGATCTAAAAGAAACCTATATAAAAGATAGCAGCTTTTTTCAGATAAAAGATAGATATATTTTATCAGTGAGCAAGAAACTAGAGTCTATTAATAAAGAAATTTTTACATCGACTGCGGCTTTAAAAATAGAAACAAATAATGGCAAAAAGCAAGTATTTATAGACACGATAGAAAAAAATGCAAACATCATGACCTCGCTTTATAGCAATGCTAAAAATATCTCAAATGTTAAAAAATATAGCGAATGCAATAAAACCGAGATATTTGATCCTCAAAAAAGCTTCGAAGAAATTTTGCAAGCAAATATCGTCTATTCGCAAAGCAAAAAGATAAATTTTATAAGTTACCTTGATCCAAGCCTTACAAATGAACTAGAAGGAAATCTAAATTCATTAAAAACCGCATTTAACTCTATCTTTTTGGCGTCTTTATCGATGTCTTTAAGATACCAAAACATTATCATCACTATCAAAAAAATTCAAAAAGAGTTTGATAGAAGCGGACTTTGTTCTGTAAGCTTTAGCATAAAAAATAGCTCAACCGCCATGAGTGAAAAGCAAATTTCAGATATATTTTCAGATGATGAGAATAGCTTAAATAATGATGAGAGCGAGTTTTATCTAAAAATCGCTCAAATTTATTTAAAAAATTTAGAAAGCAAGCTGGAGATTAATTCGTTTCCAAGTATTGGCAATGAGTTTAAATTTGTAGTCATCTTTAAAACAACATCAAACTATAAAGACTTTGATATAAAATGCGATCATAAACTAGCATTCTTACAAGACGCAAATGTAGCTTACAACGAAGCTTTTGAGCAGACCACAAAAGACCTTGGGCTCAAAGTGGATATGCTAACAAGCACTAGTCCATCTATTACAAAAAATTATGATGCTATATTTTTAAGAAACACCAATAAGCAAGGTCAAGATATTAAAAATCCGCTCATTTTAAAAGATCCGCTAACTCCATTAAGTATCACAAGACTACTTTGCTTGGGTGAAGCTGATATTATGAATAAAAATTTAAACGATAAACCAAAAATTTTGATCTGCGATACTAATGAAATTTACATAGATATAACAGCAAGTGGCTTTAGTAAATTTAACTGCGAAGTTGTGGGAGTTTGTAATAAAAAAGATTTAAAACAAGCCATAAAGCAAGGCGATTTTGACCTTATCTTTGTTGGCTCGAAATTTTTCGAAGCTGAAAAAAATAGCATTCAAAAAAATCTTGATCTTATAAAAACAGCCATACAAAATGCAAAAATTCCAATTATACTAATGCTTTCAAACACTTCAAATATAGATGGAGAGAGTGTCAAAGAATACTTCAATGCCTATATAAAAACGCCAATAAATAGCGACGAACTGGCTCAAATTTTTAGAAAATTTTTGCCAAATTTTGGCGAGATTGCAATAGACGAAAGCTATCTAGCAAAAAGTGAAAATATTATTTTATTTAAGAAATCGCCAATGGAAAATAAAATATTTAGCTCAGCTTTAGGAGAATTTTACAACACACTTGAAACCACAAATAGCTTTGATGAGCTATTAACAAAGATAAAAACCAAAACTTATGGCATCGTTCTTATAGATGAAAATGTAAAAGACTTCAACTACGAAGAGCTAACAAGAGTTGTTGATAAGATAAGGCAAAGCAAAAAGGTTGATACAAGAGTGCTGATATTTGGCGCACAAGAAAGAAGTGAATTTCCTTTTGTAAAAGTGCTAGCTAAAAATATCACAAAAGCAGAGCTTTCAGCTACCGTAAGAGAGCAAATCGATTCTATGGGTACTAGCTACGCTAAAAGCTCTTATGAATTTATTAAGTTTAACGCCTAAAACTCTTTTGCGTTATTTTTAAATACATTTAGCACGCTTGCTCGCTTATGGCAAATTTCAGCGTATTCTCTTTCGCTTTTTGAGTCATAAACTATACCAGCTCCAGCCCCCACAAATACATCACTAAATCCATTTTCACCTGGCACAAAGATGGCTGAGCGAATAAGAATAGCAACTTGAGCATCGCCATTAAAATGCAAAAATCCAATGCCGCCGCCATAGATATTTCGCTCAGAAATTTCAAGCTCATTAATTATTTGCATAGCTCTTATTTTTGGGGCTCCGCTTAGCGTGCCAGCTGGAAAAATACTAGCTAAGACATCAAAAAGATCAAGTCCCTTGGCGCACTTACCATAGACATCGCTTACGATATGAATTACTTTTTCATATTTTTGGATATGCATCGCATTTTTTACGGATACACTTTTTGGTTCCGAAACCCTGCCGATGTCATTTCTGGCAAGATCGATTAGCATTTTATGTTCAGCCAGCTCCTTTTCGTCACTTAAAAGCTCATTTTCAAGTGCCGCATCAGCATTTGCATCACTTCCTCTAGGCCTTGTGCCCGCAATTGGTGCCACAAAAATTTGCTCACTTTTCATCTCAAAAACAAGCTCTGGCGAAGAGCCAACCACATCGCCATAAGGTGTAGGAAAATGAAACATATATGGGCTTGGATTTGTAAGTGAGAGCTTTTTATAAAATTCCAAACTGCTCATATTCGTTGAAATTTCAAGCAATTCACCAAGCACCACCTGAAAGACATCGCCACTTCTTATATACTCTTTTGCTAACTCAACCATATCCTCAAAGTGTTTATTTTCTTTACCAAGATCAGTTTTTATACTAAATTTACTCTGCTCTTTACTTTTGCATTCAACTTTTGCATCAAGCAAAAAGTCATAATATTTATTCTTATCTCCATAGAATGTATAAATTTTACTCATCTTGTCAAAGTGCAGATAAGCCTTTGCATCAGCATAGATAAATTTTGGAAATTCGTACTTTTTAGCTTTCTCTTCTCCGATATATTCAAAATATCTCACACCATCATAAGCAAAAACACCAAAGAGACCCGCAAATGGAGCTAAAGATTTATTACGATTTGTATCAAAATAACTTCTAAGCCCATAAAAATCCATATCCTTTTCATCGATATAATCGCAATCAATGCCTATAATCGTTTGCGTCTTATCCTCGGCCAAGTAGCTATTTTTAAATTTTTCTCTGATCACTTCATAATAAAACAGTGGTTGTTCTAAGAGCATTTTTTTCCTTTAAATTTTTGATGATTATAAAAAAAGTTCGCTTTTAGTTTTTAAAATTTTTATCAAATTTCTAAATTTATGCCCAAATTTCACCTTTTTACTATTTTTTTAACACCGCTTGGCTAAAATTTGGCACTCATAAAAGGAAATTTATGCTTTTTGTTGAACTTTTTATAATCGGTATCGGCGTTGGATACATCGCTGGCTTTTTTGGCATCGGTGGCGGCACAGTCGTTGTTCCTATAATGGTCGCCTTTGGATATGACGTGAAAACAGCTATTGGCATAAGCGTCATGCAGATGATCTTTAGCGCGACGTTTGGCTCGTATCTAAACTACAAAGCTGGACTTTTAAAGCTAAATCGTGGCGTATTTTTAGGTCTTGGAGGATTGGTCGGAGCTAGCTTTAGTGGCATAATCGTATCTCACACGCCTGAGCTCTTACTCGAACTACTCTTGCTTGCAACTTTTATCTTTTCACTCATAAAACTATACTTCACACCAAATAGCGACGGTACAAATGCGAACAACTCCGTATTTTTACTATTTCTAGTTGGTTTTTGTATAGGTGCACTTGCCATTAGTATAGGCATAGGCGGTGGGGTTTTTATAGCTCCTATTTTAGTTGGCTTTTTGCGCTATGATATGAAAAAAGCCGTTTCAATGGGAGTATTTTTTGTGATGTTTGCAGCTTTCTCTGGCTTTATCTCACTATCTTTAAACGGCCACATCTCTTATTTGGAGGGTACATTCCTAGGGCTTGGCTCGCTAATAGGCGCATACTTTGGCACCAAAAAGACACAAGCTATGGATAAAAAAGCACTTAAAAAGTGGTTTTTACTCTTTTATATAGCAATGATCATTCTAATCTTAAAAGATATGATATTTGGCTAAATCAAAAATTTAAGGCTAGGCTAGCTAGTCTTAAATTTCTTCAAAAAAGTAGGCTTCGCTTAATTTAAAAGCAAGCTTATCTAGTTCATCTTTACTTAAATTTACGCTCTTTGCGATATCTTCTAAACTAGCTTTGCCATCAAATTTTAAAGCGGCCTTGATCTCTTCATGGCTTAAGTTTAGCTTGCCATTTAGCTCATTTGCCAAAGAGATAACTGGTGAGCTAGCATTTAAAAAATACTCAAGATACGCAGCAGTTCTAGGCTTTAGTTTAGTTTTACCAGGCTCATAGATTAGTGCTTTGAGTTTTGAAGAAGAAATTTTAGTGTTTTGATCGTTTAAAATTTCAAGCAGTCCCACAAAAGCTTCATTTGCATTCTCGCCAAGTGCCGCCTTTACTTCGCTTAAATTTAAGCTTTGTGGATAGCTTTTGCTTAAAATTTCTTGCGTTTTTGTCCTTGGCTGCTCGCTAAAATATGCAAAATAAATCTTATCAAGCTCGCTCTCTCCAAGCACCGCGTCAAAGTCCTCAGCACCGCCAAGTCTCTCTTTGTGAGCGATGAGGCTTTTTCTAAATGATCTATTAAACAAAAAGTCATTTAGCTGCTCTTTTTTGATGCGAGAGTCGTAATTTTGCTCGATATGTGCGTCAAAGCGGTAAATCCCAGTTGAGCTTGCAAAGATGTCATTTAGTGAAGCATCTATTACGTAGCAAAGTCCGTGTTTATCGATATGTTTAGCAAATTTATGAAAGTAGATTGGCTCGTTACTTGCCTCTAAAAAATCATGTAATATATAATAATCATTACCCTTTGCGATAATGCTTTGTAAGAAATTTAGCTGTGTTAAAAGAAGCTTCATACTATCTTTGTATACGACGTCGCTTTGGCTTTGCAAGCTAAATTTCAAATAATCCTGCAAGAAATTTAACTCGCTTTTTACGCGAGCAAGTGCTTCTTTGCTGTCGTTGCCTGAGCTTACAAAAAGCATAAAATCTCTTAAAATATCAAGGCTCTTCCAGCCAGGATAGGTATTATACGAAACATAAGCGATGCCATCCTTGCTAAGTAGTGCCTTAATCGTTGCAAGTAGCGCGTCTCTCACGTTTGGGCTCACCCAGCTATAAACACCATGAGCGATAATATAGTCAAATTTTCCAAGCTCTTTTATATCGCTTTCATTCATGTGCAAAAAATTTCGCTCAAGCAGAGTAAAATTTTCTAAACCTATCTGCTTTGCTACTTTGTTACCTTCAGCCACTTGATGGCTTGAGATGTCGATACCAACGACTTTTGCGTTTTTATGCGAAATGGCAAATGGCAAGATATTACCGCCATATGATGAGCCAAGCTCAAGCACCCTAGCCTCTTTTAAGCTAGCTGCTTTAAGCCCCAGAAATTTAGCAACCGCCTCTATCCTAACAGGTGAGCAGTCGCTAAATGCGGCCGAGAAATAAGGAATTTCGTCGTAAGCTTTTTTTGCCTTGTTCATCAGCCGTGCTTTCTAGCAAATTCTCTCATGAACTCGCCAAGTTTTTCAACATCGCTTTGGCTAACGGCGTTGTAGATAGAAGCTCTTATGCCGCCAAGATGTCTGTGACCTTTTAGTCCTAGCATGCCCTCTTTTAGCGCTTCTTCGACAAAAACTGGCTCAAGCGCATGATCTTTTGGTATCGTAAAGCTCACGTTCATATCTGACCTACTTGATTTTTTAGCGTGCCCCACGTAAAAGCCATTTGAGCTGTCTATGATGCTATAAAGCGTGCTTGCTTTTTTGGCATTTATCTTCTCAACCTCGGCAAGCCCGCCAAGATCTAGTAGGTGCTGCATGGTTAAATTTAAAAGATAAATTCCAAAAGTTGGCGGTGTGTTGTAAAGCGAGTTTGCCTCTACGTGCGTTTTGTAGCGCAAAAACATAGGGACGTTTTGGCTGCTCACGCGATCAACTAGGTCTTTTCTTAAAATGACGATAGTCACGCCGCTTGGGCCTGCATTTTTCTGAGCGCCGCCATAAAGCAAGCCGATACTGCTAAAATCAAGCGGTCTAGCGAAAAAGTCGCTTGAAGCATCGACAACTAGGGGAGATTTTGTCTTTGGCATAGCCTTATACTGCGTGCCATAAATCGTATTGTTTGAGCAGATGTAGGCGTAGTCGGCGTTATCACTAAATTTCACATCAGGGATGTAAGAGAAATTTTCATCTTCGCTACTTGCGACGACATCTACATTTACGCCAAGCACTTTTGCCTCTTTGATCGCTTTATTTGTCCAAACGCCGGTGTTTGCATACTCAGCCCTGCCACCTTGATATAAATTCATCGGTATCATGCTAAATTGCAAGTGTGCGCCACCTTGCAAGAATAAAATTTCATACTCATCACCGATGCCGTAGAGCTTTCTTATCTTATCCATCGCGCCAAAGTGGATCTCCTCAAAGGTCTTGCTTCTGTGACTGATCTCCATGATCGAGTAGCCTTCGCCTCTGTAGTCGGTAAATTCGGCCTTTGCGTGCTCTAAAACATCTAATGGTATCGCGCTTGGGCCTGCGCTAAAGTTTATTTTTCTACTCATTTTTACTCCTTGATTATTGCTTTTTTATGTGTATTTTGCGAAATAAGCTCTATCTCATCGTCTATTTTTAAATCCCTAAGATCGGCTCTCTTGCCATCTTTTCTAACCTCGATAAGCCCCTTCGTGCTCTCAAAAAAGAGCTCTCTCATCTCATAAGCTTTCTCTAGCGAGCTAAGGGCTGAGCCTAGAAGCAATATCTTTCTTTGCACGGCGTTTGCTATGGCGTTTTGCTTGTTTGCTACCTCGCTAAATTTTAGCTCGATCCTAGCTTTTAGGGCATTTGATGAAAATTTAGAAAGAAGGACATTTAGTAAATTTTGCTTTTTGGTGATTTTTAAGCTTAAAGCGCTATCAAGATCATCGCTGAGCCTGTCAAGATACTGAAAAAAAGCCTCTTCATCAGGCAAAAGATCAAGCATAGCTGCACTTGGCGTAAGCGACCTGCGGTCTGCTACAAAGTCGCTTATAACGTAGTCGATCTCGTGTCCGATAGCACTTATGACTGGCGTTTTGGTGGCGTAAATTTCACGTGCCAAGTCCTCGTCATTAAAGCACCAAAGATCCTCTTTGCTACCACCTCCGCGAGCCAAAACAATCACATCAACGCCGTATCTATCAGCTCTTCGTAAAGCCTTTATGAGCGAGTTTGGGGCATTTTCACCTTGAGTTAAAGCATCAAAAATATAAATTTCGCTTAATTTCCAGCGGCTCGTCACGACCTTTAGCATATCCTGAAGCGCCGCTGAAGTAGCGCTTGTGACAAGGGCTATTTTTTTAGGTAAATTTGGTATCTCTTTTTTTGCAGTGATGTCAAAAAGTCCCTCATTTTCGAGCTTTTCTTTAAGCTGCCTAAACGCGAGCTCAAGCTCACCTTCGCCATCAGGCAGCATCGCACTAGCCACTAGCTGATACGACCCGCTTGGCGAGTAAATGGTCACTTTGCCATAAATTTTTACTTTTAACCCATCTTTTGGCAGGAATTTCACCTTTTGGTTATTCATGCGATACATCACAGCTGAGATGCTTGACTTTTCATCCTTTAGCGTGAAGTACCAGTGCCCAGAAGCGTGCTTAGTAAGGCGCGAAATTTCTCCGCTTACCTCGACATAGTCAAGGGTTGCTTCAAGCAGTGCCTTTGCTTTTTCGTTTAGCTCAGATACGCTAAGCATTGACTTCTCTTACCTTTTTAGCAATAAATAGTGTCGAAATATCCATGCTAAAGCCTTTGCAAAGCTCTATCTCAAAGCCAGCTTCGACTAGCTCGTCGCAAAAGCTCTTTGCGTCCAAGAAATTTTCGATCGAGCTTGGCAGATACTCGTATGCCTCTTTATTTTTTGAGATAAAGCCGCCAATCTTTGGCAAAATTTTACTTAGGTAAAAATCTCTTAGCGAGGTTATAAGCCCATTTTTCTGGCGTTTTGTAAATTCAAGTACGACTACATAGCCATTTAGAGCAAGCACTCTATTAAACTCCTTAAGCGCAGCCTTTCGCTCGACCACATTTCTAATGCCATAGCTTATGCTTAAAATTTGAGCCTCTCCGCTTGCAAGCGTTGTATTATCAGCGTAGGCCTCTATAAATTTAAAATTTGGAAATTTTGCCCTAGCCTCTTTTAGCATGCCGCTTGAGGGATCGATACCAGTAAGGCTTTTTATCTGCACGCCAAATTCTTTTGAAATTTCACTCCAAAGCCCCATCATATCGCCAGTGCCACAAGCTACATCTACGATATTTATGCTTCTTCCTTTAAAAATTTCTAGCATATATCTGCAGGCAAATTTCCTCCAGCTCACATCCACACCAAGGCTTAGCACTCTGTTTGCGACGTCATAAGTCGGAGCGATCTGATTAAACATATCAACGATTTTTTCTTGTTTTTGCATAAATTTGCCCTTTTATATGTAGTAAATTTTTAAATTTCTTGAAATTTTGCGAGTTGCTTTTATAAATTTAAGACGCTTTTTTAGTATCTCTTCTCTACTTTTATAAATTTGCTTGTAAATTTTACTCTCAAGCCTCTCTTTATCTGGCATTTCTGGAAGTCTTTTAAGGATACCGAGCCAGACGTCATAGTCTTGAAGATTACCAAAATTTTCTTGCATCTGCTTTAGCTTCTCTTCATACTTTTTAAGCCCTTCAAAATAAAAAATTTCACATAAAAACTCGTATGTATATCTCATCTTCTTAAGCTCTATCCTAAGATCATGAAAGCTCTCATTTGGGCAGTCTTGATTTAAGCCTTTTAGCCTTTTTTGAGCTAAAACCAAAAGCGTTCTAAGCTTAAACGAACCAAGGCGCGAAAGGCTTACATCAAAGAGTTTTGACTTATAAAATTCACCCTCGTTTAAAAATATCTCCCACTCTTTTAAAAATGCGTAATTTTCTTCGTCGCCAAGGTAGCTTTTTACATTTTCATACTCTAAATCTAGAGCCTTTTTTACAAAATAAATAGGTTCATTTGCATGTTTTTGCTCGTTTAAAAAGCTCAAAAATACATCCAAATCTCGCTTTTTGTTTGTCGAGTTTGCAAGCATTTTAAAATTCTCACCAAAAAAAAGTGTCACTTTCTCATCAAAAACGCCACTAAAAATTTTAAGGATCGATCTAACCTTTCTTAAATTTACGCGAAGCTCATGCAAAACTTCTTCATCTTTATCTATCAAATACTGGCTTTTTAGCCTTTTTATTACTTTAAAAATACTAACAAAAAGGACTCTTAGCGCCTCTCCACTTTTTAGATTTGCAGCAAAATTTGGCAGAATTTCTTTTTCTTTTATGATCTTATAGGCTCTTTTGTAGTCGATTTGTTCATTTTCATTAGCATGGATGGCAAGAAATTTATTTTTATATCTTTTATCGCAAGTTACGTCACTTAGGCAAAAATTTTCTAAAAACGGTGGTAGCTTGAAAAAGACGGCCTCATTTTCATCGCTAAATTCGATTTCAAATGTACAAAGCCCGTTTAGTTCATTTTTAAAAATATCAATATTGCAAGGATTGTTATTTAGTTTAAAAATATATCTATCTTTTAAGATGACGCTACCGATGCGGTTCTTAAGAGCCTTTTTAAACTCCGCTTTTTCGCAAAATTCTTCATTTTCTTCTCTGATTAGACCTTTGCCGATCTTTACAGTTTTTATAAATTTATCCTCTTCACTTCGAAAGCGGATCTCTTCATTTTGCGTTATCTTGGTATAAAACTGAGAAATTTCAAGATGCTTAAAGACTACTCCAGCTTCTTTTAAAAAATCTAGAATTTGAGAATTTTTGAGTAAAAATTTACGCTCTATCTCCAAACTCACATTTTTCTCCAAAATTTTTTGTTCATTTTAGCAAGTTAGTGCTTAAAACAATGAGAAAAATGCTAAATTTAGGCTTATTTTAAAAGTATTTTTATAAGAAAAAAGATGGAATTTATGTTGCTAAATAGCAACATAAATTTATTTACAGTGTTTACAGCTTTTTACGCTAGCTACGATATTTAGACGTTCTATTATATTTCCGATCTTCTTTTCTAGTGCTTCTTGGTATTTGCCAAGCTCAGCATCATCGTAGCTCACATCCTCGACGCTTCCACAGCTTTCGCAAACTACATGAATATGTGGATATTCGTAGATGTCATATCTAGCCTTTTGATTGACGATATTTACTTCAACTACAAGACCTTCGTCTTTTAAAGTATTTAAATTTTTATAAACCGTTGCTAGAGAAACCGATGGGCTCTCTTTTAAAATTTCATCATAAAGCTCATCAATCGTTGGATGCGTGTGGCGATCAAGAATTCTTAAAACGCTAAGGCGTTGTGGCGTGACTTTTAGCCCAGATTGCTTTAATAATGATACGTATTGCATAGTGCTTTTCCTTACTTTTATTTTGGCTTATGCTAGCAAAAATAATATTAAACGTTACTTTATTAAATGATATTAATTATTTTCTAGTAAATTTTTGGTAATCTGCTCGGCACTTATACCAAGATGTTTTTCAACCTCAGCGGTTGAACCATGAGGGATAAATTTATCTTCATACTCAAAGCTGATGACGCTTATATTTGAAATTTTATTTTCTTGTAAAAATGCACTTACTATCTCGCCAATACCGCCTTTTTTGGCACTATCGCTAAAGATGTACCACTTTTTAGTGCGTTTTGCAAGATCTAATAAAAGCTCACTATCAAGCGGCTTTACAAAGATAAGATCAACCAATATCACATCAAGCTTGTCAGCTAGTAAATTTTTGACCAAATTTGCTCTTCCAACGCCGTTACCGTAGCCTAAAAATACAATATCACTCTTTGCGTCAGCTAAAATTTCACCCTTGCCAAACTCAAGTGGCTGAGCTTCAAACTCATCTCTTAAGATAAACGCTCCGCGCGGATATCTAAATGCGCTAACACCCTTGCAAGAGTAGGCAAATTCCATAACATTTTTCATACTCTCTTCGCATCTTGGGGCAAAAAGAACCATGTTTGGCACAGCATTTAAAAAGCTAATATCAAAAGCACCCTGATGTGTTTCGCCGTCCTCACCTACGATACCAGCCCTATCCATCGCAAACGTGATGTTTAAATTTAAAATAGAAGCATCGTGAATGACCTGATCGTAGGCTCTTTGCATGAATGTCGAGTATATTGCAACAAATGGTTTAAACCCCTCTTTTGCCATGGCTGACATCGATGTAACTGCATGCTGCTCAGCTATCGCCACGTCCCAAAAACGATCTGGAAATTCTTGTATCAAAGCGTCCATACCAGTGCCTGTTGGCATCGCGGCCGTCACACCAACGATATCGCTGTGCTCTCTTGCCATTTTTAATAGCTGCTCACTAAAGATCGCCGTGGCTGACTTATTTGACTGCCTTTTGATAAATTCGCCACTTTTTAGATCAAATGGCCCGACTCCGTGCCAATTTTCATAGTAACCCTCTGCAAATTCATACCCTTTGCCCTTTAACGTCTGTACATGAACGATGACTGGCTTTTTCATGTTTTTGGCAGTTTCAAATGTGCTAAGAATCGCGGCTAAGTCGTGTCCATCAACTGGCCCAATGTACTCAAGTCCAAGCTCTTCAAAAAACATACCAGGAGTGATGAGTCTAATGCCCTCTTCGATACGTCTAGCCATATATGCAGCCGAATCTGGCATATAGCTTAGAAATTTCTCAACCCTACCCTTAAATTTTTGATAAAACTGCCCTGCCATCATTTGGCTTAGATACTTGCTAAGTGCGCCTATTGGCTTGCTTATGCTCATCTCGTTGTCGTTTAGGATGATGACGCAAGGATATTTTCTATCGCCTAGCTCATTTAGCGCCTCGTACGCCATGCCGCCACTTAGTGAGCCATCGCCTATAACAGCTACTGGGATACGATCTTCGTTTTTAAGTTTTATCGCCTTTGCAGCACCAACTGCAAGCGATATAGATGTCGAGCTATGTCCTGCTACAAAGTAGTCAAATTTACTTTCGCTTGGCTTTGTATAGCCACTGATGCCGTTAAATTTTCTAAGCGTATCAAAGCTCTCCCAGCGTCCAGTTAGTAGCTTGTGTGCGTAGCTTTGGTGGCTTACATCGAAGATAAATGGATCTTTTGTCACATCAAAAATTTTATGCATTGCTACAATGATCTCAACTGCACCGATATTTGAGCTAAGGTGACCGCCATTTTTACTAACGGTAGCTAAAATTTTATCCCTGATGTCATGACAAAGTGCGTTTAGTTCATCAACATCTAAACTTTTAACGTCTTTATTCATTATTTACCAGCATTTTTAGTTTTTCTAGCCTTGTTTGCATAGTCGCATCGATATTGCCACCATCGCTTATAATAACCACACCACCTTTGCTTATAGCATCATCGGCGCTTATTTTGACGTGCTCATTCTTGCTAAATTGCTCTTTTATATATTCGCTATCTTCGGGATTTACGCGAATTTCTATATTTTTGACATTACTTAGCTCTTTTATAAGCGAGCTTGCTAGATGATGAGCGATCTGATTTGAAGAGGTTGAAATTTCTTTATCGATTACTTCTTTTGCGATTTTTATAGCAGTTTGCCCAAGCTCTTCTTCGATCTTCTTTAAAAACTCATCAAATTTAACATACTGCTCATCTAGCTTTGCAGCTGAAGCGCTAAATCTAGCCTCTAACTCATTTATCCTTGCTTCATTTGCTGCATTTGCCTGGGCGATACCCTCATTTTTACCATCTTCTTTTGCACGAGAAATTTCAGCCTCAAGGCGTTTAGCAAATTCGCTCTCTTGATTTTCTATTTGCATTTGAAGTTTGATGATGTTGCTACTTAACTCATCTGTTTTTTTAAGCAATTCTTCGACAAAGCTTGACTCGCCTGCTTGCTGTATCTGTGGACTTTGAGCCTGAGAAGCAAAGTGGTTTTGTGAGTTTGTCTGCGTTTGGTGGCTAGCTTGAGGAATGAAATTTTCACCATTTTGCCCAAAATTTTGCTCGCTTAACTCTTCACTAAGATTATTTTCTTCTATCAATACAGGAGCACTATCTGCAGCTCGCTCTCCAATTCCAAGTACTTTAAATCTGTAATTTTCTATAAAGTGAGCTGGAGAAGTTTCACTGGTTATTACGCTGCTTTTCATTCTATCATCTCATCTGCTTCGCCGACTTGGAACACACCTTGATCAGCTAGAGTTTGTACTGTCTCTACTATGCGTCTTTGAGCCTCTTCAACATCTTTTACACGCACCGCACCAAGATATTGCATCTCCTCTTTGAAGGCTTCTGCTGCACGCTGAGACATATTTGATAAAAATTTATCCTTTATGCCATCGCTTGAGCCTTTAAATGCGACCATAAGGTCTTTTTTATCGACATTTTTAAGAATTTCTCTAATCGCAGTTGCGTTAAGGTTGATAATATCTTCAAATGTAAACATAAGCTCTTTAATCGTTGTTGCAAGCTTATCATCGCTTTGTTCGATGCGTTCGATCGTACTTTTGCTGGCTTTTTGCCCAAGTCTATTAAGCACTTCTGCCACAGCTCTTGGACCGCCAACTTCGACTTTGTACGATGTAAGACTTTCAAGCTTACCCTCAAGCACGGTTGAAACACGCTTAATTACCGATGGGCTAATATCACCAAGATTTGCCATTCTAATAACGACTTCGCTTCTTAGCTCATCTGAGAAAAAGCTAAGCGTTTCAGCAGCACTCGTTGAGTCCATGTGAGCTAGTATTAGCGCGATGGTTTGAGGGTGCTCTTTTATGATAAAGTCTGCAAGCTGTTGTGGTTTTATCTTATCAAGATAGCCAAAACTTTTTGAGTTTTCCATGCTTTTTGCAAGCTTGTCTAAAATTTTCTGAGCAGCCTCTGGACCAAATGTGCGGTATAAAATTTCTTTTGCGTACTCTAAACCACCACTTCTCATATATTGATTTGACTGCATTAATGCGTAAAATTCTTCTAGAACAGCACTTGCGACTTGTTTGTCTATATTTTTTGCGGTTGCGATATAGCCTGAAATTTCAGTGATGACATCAACATCCATGTGAGAAAATATAAGAGCAGTTGCCTCTTCGCCAAGCTGAATCAGCAAAATAGCAATCTTTTCAGGCATCGATAGATCATCATAAATCATTTTTTGCTTGTCATTTAGCTTTATTGACATCAAATTTCCTTACGCATATTAAAGTCGCTGTCATTTTTTACCATATCTTGAAGTAGCATTGCTATTTCTTCATTTCTCTCTGTGATGACCGCTCTCATTTTCTCAAGTAAAACATCGTATTTTAGTTCATCTTCATTAAACTCGCCACTAAGTCCTAGTTGTTCTTCGACCTTTTTGCGAGCAGCTTTAAATTTCTCAAGTGTATCTTCAGCATCTACCTCAATATCTTCAAGGCCATCTTGAACTTGTTCCTCTTCTTCTTTTGTCTCTTCAAGCATCTTTTGCATAAATGGCACAATGACTTTTTTATAGAAGATATAGAGCAACAATGCTGCAAAAATATATTTTAATAGCGGCATAAATGGCACTACATAGTTATTCACAAAGCCATCCATTTTCTCACTAGCGCTTATATCTTTGCCAGTTTTAAACTCAAAGTTATCTAAGCTTACTTCATCGCCTCTATTTTGATTGTAGCCGATTGATTGCTTGATCAAATTTGTGATTGACTCTCTTTGCTCTTTGGTAAGTGGGGCAAATTCAAGCTCGCCAGTTGGCTTGCCGTCTTTATCTTTTTTGCTCTGATAAAGTCCGTCTATAACGACAGCTGCACTTACTCTGTTTATGCTAGCAAACTGCCCTTTAACATTTGTTACTTTCTTTGAAATTTCGTAGTTTGTCTGCTGCGAGCTTTTGTTGTACTGCTCTTTTAAAGTGCTGTCATCTAGCCCTTGAACAGGGCCTATGTTGCTAACCGCACCTGGTACGCCGCCCACTTCATTTGGAGCTGAGCCTTGGCGCTTTTCTTCGATATTGCTCTCACTTCTTACGACGTTATTTGGGTCATAAACCTCGCTTTTTGTATCTTTTTTATCAAAGTCAAAGTCGATATTTACCTTTGCTACGACCTTGTCCGCACCGCCCACGATAGGAGCTAGCACATTTACGATCTTTTGCTCGTAATTATTTTCAAACTCGCGCTTATAGCGGATCTGCTGAGCTATAGCGTCACTATCAAACTCACCATCTTCATCGCCAAGTGCGACTCCGTCTTGATTTACGATTTTTACATTTTCCGTGCTCAAGTTTGTAACAGAGGCAGCGACAAGGTTTTTAATACCAAAAATTTGCTTTGCATTTAGGCTAACGCCTGGCTTTAGCTCGACTACGATAGACGCTGTTGGAAGCGCTTGTCTTTCAGTGAAAACACTCTCTTTTGGTATGGCTATTCTTACGGTTGCTTTTTGGATAGATGAGAGGCTCTCGATCGTTCTGGCTAGTTCGCCCTCAAGCGCTCTTTGAAATTTTACTCTCTGCTCAGCATCAGTCGCACCAAATTCTTGCTTATCAAAAATTTCAAAGCCGATTTTGCTCTCTTTTGGTATTCCAAGCGTTGCAACAGCGATACGCTCTTTATAGACATCGCTCGTTGGCACAAGAATAGTGCCTTCGTTTGCTAATTTATATTTAATGCCATCTTTGTTTAGCTGATCAAGTATTAAGGCAGAATCGTTTGGGCTAATGTTTTCAAAAAGGACGCTATAACCTGCAAAATTTTCATTTTTGCTTTTATAAAGTGTTAAAAATACTAAAAATGCCACGACCAAGATGATAGAGCTAGCTGCAACTATTTTTTGCTTTAATGAAAGCTTTTGATAAATTTGACTTATTTGATGAAGTAATGCCTTAAAATCCATATCCCTACTTTAAAATTTGCTTTAATTCTTCAAAAACCCTATCATTTTGCCATGCCTGACCGATGGTGATTCTCACCGCATTTAAGGCATAGCTTTTTAGATCTCGCAAAATTATACCCTTTTTTAGCATCTTTTCGCATATCTGGCTTGATTTTGGCTCGTTAAATTTAAAAGTTATGAAATTTGTATAGCTTGGGATAAATTCTATACCATTTTGCTTTGCAAATTCTTCATATCTCCTCATTTGCTCGAAGTTATTTTGCATGGTTTGCTGCACAAACTCATCATCTCCAAGTGCTACTATCGCAGCTCTTAAGCTTGGAGTTGTGATGTTAAACGGAGCTCTTAGTTTTGAGAGAGCGCCTATGATCTCTTCATTTGCCACGCCGTATCCAACGCGCATGCCGCCAAGTGCGTAGGCTTTTGAGAAAGTGCCAAGATAGATGGCATTTTTAAATTTCACCACCTCGCTTGGCTTTATCTCTTTTTTGCTATCTTTAAATTTTGCAAATTCATTGTAGGCACAATCAAGCACAACAAGCGTATTTTCATCAACGCTTTTTATAAATTTAAAGACCTCATCTGCGTCCAAACACTCACCTAATGGGTTATTTGGCAAGCAAAGAAAGATGACAGAAATTTCATCTTTATGTGCATTATAAATTTCTAAAAACTCGCTCAAATTATGCTCTACGCTCTTTGTGCGATAAATTTTAGCTCCAGTTTGTTTTGCATAAATTTCATACATCGCAAATGTCACGCCAGCCATCAAAACGCCACTTTGCTTGTTTGCCTTTGCGTGAAGTGCGTATTCTATGATCTGGTCACTTCCAGAGCCAATGATTAAATTTTTACTAGTTACGCCAAATTTTTTAGCCAGTCCTTCTTTTAGCTCAAAGTAGCTATCGTCCGGATAGAGATGCGCTTTTTTAGCAACCTCTTTTAGAGCCTCTTCTACGCGTTTGCTCGTGCCAAAAGGGTTTTCATTGCTAGCTAGCTTTATCACATCTTTTGCCTCGATGCCAAACTCTCTAACTACAAGCTCAATCGGCTTTCCAGCCTCATAATTAACTAAATCATCTAAAAAATCATTAAACTTCATTACTCTTCTCCGTTTAAATAACTCCCCAACCAGCTTATCTCAGCACCACTCTCTTTTGCGAGTTCAAAGGCATTTTGCACCTTCTCATCGTCGATATGCCCTTCAAAATCAAGATAAAACATCGATTTAAACTCGCGTTGCTTAATAGGGCGTGACTCAAGTTTAGTGATATTGATATTTTCATTTTTAAAGATAGAAAGCAGATCAGCAAGGCGTCCTGGACTGTGATCAGTCTTTGCAAGGATCGAAGTTTTTGAGTTTTCAACTCTTGCATTTTTAAAATCGCTTAAAATCAAAAATCTCGTTCTATTTGCCATATTGTCTTCAATCGTCTCATAAACGATCGGCACATTGTAAATTTTAGCTGCGATTTTTGAGCAAATGGCGGCTGAGTTTCTATCCATTGATGCCATATATGCGGCTGCGGCAGTTGATTTTGCTGGGACAAATTCAATTTCATTCAGCATATGATCTTCTAGAAATTTACGGCATTGATTATATCCTTGCGGATGTGAATAAATTCGCTTTATCTCTTTTAAATTTTCATTTATGCTAACAAAGCTGTGATGGATATCCACATAAAGCTCAGCAACTATTTTTATATCGCTAAATTTACTCAAACAATCAAGCGTAGCGCCAACAGCGCCTTCGGTATTATTTTCAATAGGCACAACGCCGTATTTTGCCTCTTTTTGAGCTAGTTTTGTAAAAACCGCCTCGATGGTCGCAAGTGGCAAATATGAACTCATCGCACCAAATCTACTCTGGGCTGCCTGATGCGTGTAAGTGCCTTCAGGTCCTAGATAGACGATCTTTTGAGGCATTTCTAAATTTCTACTAACAGCAAAAATTTCAAGATAAATGGCCTCGATCGCAGCTTTATTTAAAGCTTTATCTTTGCTAAGACTAGTTAGTCGGTTTATGATAGCTCGCTCACGCTCAGGACGATATATAGGCGTTCCGCTAGTTTGTTTTAGCTTGCCGATTTGTTCAACTAAAATCATCCTTTCATTTAGTTTATTTAAGATGAGATCATCAATCGCATCGATCTCTTTTCTAAGCTCATTTAGCTCTTGCATCAGCGCTCTCCAAAAATTCTCTCTCAAGTGCCACGACATCTTCAAAGCTCTCACGTCTTCTTATGAGTCTATCTTTGCCATCAAGCACGCAAACTTCAGCAGCTCTGTTTCTTGTGTTGTAGTTTGAGCTCATGCTAAAACCATAAGCTCCAGCACCTTTTACCACGATAATATCTCCACTCTCACACTCTGGCAACTCTATATCTTTTGCCAAAAAGTCGCCACTTTCACAAACTGGACCGACCACGTCACAAGTGCCTAAATTTTTATCCTTGCCACAAACAAAAATTTCATGATGAGCACCATAAAGACTTGGCCTAATAAGATCATTCATCGCACCATCAGTGATGACAAATCTCTTTTTGCCGTTAAATTTCTCATATAAAACGCTTGCGACAAAGTAGCCAGCATTACCTACGATAAAGCGCCCTGGCTCGCAAACGATAGTTACGTCTTGACCCTTTAGTGCGCCCAAAATTCCTTGTGCATAGTCATATAAATTTATCTCTTTTTCATCGTTATAAATGATGCCAAGTCCGCCGCCAACATCGAAAAATTTGATATCTATCTCAAGTGCTCTTAGCTCTCTTAAAAGCTCGCTAACGATATTTGCAGCATCGATTATCGGGCTAAGTGATGTTAGCTGAGAGCCGATATGAAAATGTATACCAGTTGGTTCAAGAGAGTCTGAAGCTTTAGCGTGGATGTACATTCTTTTGGCTGTTTCAGCATCAACGCCAAATTTATTTTCATTTAGTCCTGTCGAGATATATGGGTGAGTTTTTGCATCGACACCTGGATTTACCCTGATGCTGATCCTTGCCTTTAAGTTTAGCCCTTTTGCGATCTTTTCAAGTCTTAAAAGTTCAGCAAAACTCTCGACATTTATTAGTAAAATTTCTTTTTTTAAAGCCTCTTTTAGCTCATCATCGCTCTTGCCAACACCACTAAAAATGATCTGATATCTCTTAGCTCCCGCCAGTAGTGCTCTTTTAACCTCGCCGATACTCACGCAGTCAAACCCGGCTCCAAGGTCGGCTAGAAATTTCAAAACACTTAAATTTGAGTTTGCTTTCACCGCATAACAAATGAGAGATTTTCTAGCAAAAAATGCATTCTTTAGTGCTTCATAGCGATTTTTTATATGGTTAAAATCATAAATATAAAGTGGGGTTTTGTATCTACTTGCAAGCTCTTTAAAATCCATAAAATAGCCTTTATTAAAATGGCTTGATTTTACAAAAAGCTTGCCAAAATTTGGCTTAACGATGCGATTTTATGAGATAAATGGCGTATGCAAAAAGTAAAATGACTGGCAAAACTATACCAATCTCTGGCAAGATTACAGAAGTTTGTGCAAATTTTGCAAGAATAAAGAGCAGTCCCCAAACGACAAGAGTTATCACAACAAAGATAAAAGTCGAAAGTGCAAGATTAAAAAATCTACCAGTTACAGGCAAATGATAGTAAAAAATGAGCAACAAAAATGGTGCAAAAAATGGTGCGATAGCAAGGTTGTAAAAAGCTGTTTTTGCGCTATCAAGGCCGATGCCTTCATTCTTAAATGTCTTTATAAAATTTATCGCATCTGGGATATTAAATTTTGAGTTTTCAACGCTAACAGCGCTTTCAATACTCTTTGGCTTAAAGCCCTTTAGTGCATCTAAGTTCTCGCTTTGTATTTTATTAAAACCAGCTTCACCAAGCTCTAAAATTTGCGGCAAAATAGTTTGATTAACATCTTTTAAAATCCACTCATTGTCTTTAAAATTAGCATGATTTGCAAATGTAGTTGAGAGTAAATTTGTGCCATTTATCTCAAAAATTCTAACATCATTTGCTATTTGATTAACAGAATTTAGCTCCTTTATGTAGATAAATTTGCCTTCAAATTTTAAAAACGAATCATTTGTGTTTTTCGAAAAAGCCGTATTTTTAGCGATACTTTTTTGATAGTCGTGCGCATAGGCAAATGGAGTAAAATTTAAGCCAACATAAAAAATAGTTACAAAAAGTGCAATAAAAAATGGTGGAAAAATTAAGCTATTTTTACTAATGCCAAGCGCATAAAAACTGATTAGCTCGTTTGATCTGACCATATTTACATGTAAAATAATGAGTGCAAAAATAAGCGAAAGTGGCAAAACGTAGCCAATAGCGCTAAGCGATGTAAGCCCAACATAAAGGAGCTGAAGGTTTGCAGATGGTGGCAGATCTTTTAAATTTGTAAGTAGATCGATACCAACATAAAATAGTTCAAGCGCTAAAAATACGATAAGAAAAGATTTTATATAGACCCAGCCAACGTATCTGGCGTATAATTTCATTTGATAAGACCTTTTTTTATCGTAAATTTTTGCGAGATTTCATTGATGTCACTCTTTAGTAGCTCGCAAACTGCATTTTTTGTGTAGGCCAAAATTTCATCTAAAGCCTTTTTCTCCTCATCACTAAACTCTCCAAGAACAAAATTTTTAGCATCACCAAGGTGTCCAATGCCAACACGCACCCTTTCGTAGTCGTTGCCTATTAGTCCATCGATCGATTTTATACCGTTATGCCCGCCGCTACTACCGCCTTTTTTAAATTTAACTGCACCAAAACTAAGATCAAGGTCATCGTGTATTACAATTATTCTATCTGGTTTATAAAAATCTTTGACCGCTTTTACACTTTGTCCCGAGAGGTTCATAAAGGTTGTTGGTTTTAGCAAGATAATGTCATTGAATTTAAAAACTTCGCCTTGAAATTTAGCTGAGCTAACATCTTTGTAATTTGAGTCTTTTAGGAGATCTATAAGCATAAAGCCTATATTATGTCTAGTTTTTTCATATTTGGAGCCAGGATTTCCCAGCCCCGCTATTAGTGTCACAAAAGCCCTTTTTATTTAGCTTTAATAACTCCAAGTACCGCAACACGGTCAGCGTCTACAATAGTAACGCCTTTAGGAGCTGTGATATCACGAACCAAAATAGTATCGTCGATGTCAAGTTTGCTTACATCAACGTCAAATGAATTTGGTAAATTTTCAGCTGTACATTTTACGCAAAGACGTCTTTTTGATTGGATCAAAACGCCCTTATTTTTAAGACCAATAGGTGTTCCAACTGGCTTAACTGGGATCATATATTTTGATAAAACGCCTGGAAGTGCTACTTTTAGATCTACGTGTTTAAGATCGCTTGTAACAACATCTCTTTGGTAATCAACAATAACGACATTATAAACTTTTCCGCCTACTTTTACATCAAAAGCAAGGCTCTCTTTTTTGCGTGCTTCTTTAATAAAGTCATTTACTTTAAAAGCAGCTGCAACATTCTCTAATCCCTTGCCATAAATGTTGGCGATTAGATAACCATCTCTTCTCAAAGCCTTTGCAGACTTCTTACCGATACTCTCTCTAACGATTCCTTCTAACATCGTTTTCCTTTCATAAAAAAATAGGTGCTGATTTTATCCAATGCTTTATAAATTTCACATAAAGCTTGTTTAAAAATAATCACTTTTGCTGTTTATGTATTAGCTTGGGCTTCTTTGTCTAAAGTGATTTCATAATATCATCAAATGCTGATACAAACTGCTTTAAGCCATCGCTTAATAAATCTTTATAAACGACATTTATATCTATCTCATTATTTTTTATAATCTGGAAAAAGCTTGAGATATTTTCTTTACTAGGTACATTTTTTGCCTCTGCTCTTTCTTTTATAAATTCTTTTATCGTCTCTATTGGTGCTGTATTTATAGAATTTTTATACATTAACTCTCTAACGTAATAATCCTCTCTTAAACTACCGCCTTTTACGCCTGTGCTTGCAAAAAGTGTTCTTACATTTTCTAGTCCAAAATCTTCAATCAGGTGGTATATATTCGCAGCATTCATTATGCCAATTTGTCCCGTTGGCAAGCTCTTTGCAGCCATAACCTCATCAAGCTTTCTATCAAATCTACTTACAAAAACACTTATCACACCTTTTGGCATAGTAGTATCTATAAAGCGACTTGCATAAGCTTTACTGCCTTCTTTAAAAGCTTCAAGGCAGTTTTTAGCCTGATCTGGTGAGAATATAAGCGTAGCATTTACACTAATTCCTCTTGCCATAAGCGCGCTCATCGCTTCATAACCATCTTTTGTAGCTGGAATTTTTATCATAACATTTGGCATTGATATTAGATTATAAAGCCTGATACCTTCCTCTATCGTTGCGGCGGTATCGTCACTTAAATTTGGATCAACCTCAATGCTTACAAAGCCATCATCGCCGTTTGCATAATTCCTTAACATTTTACATGCGGCGATTTTTATATCTTGAGTAGCCAAAATTTCATAAAGATCTTTTGGGTGGCGTTTATTGCTAGTTTCTATGATTTTTTTATAAGCAGGTGAAGCAAATGCTGTTTTAAAAATAGCTGGGTTGCTTGTAGCGCCGTTTATAACATTATTTTCTAATAAAGAGTTAAAGTCGCTTTGTAAAAAATTTCTCTCTATAAAATCACACCAAAGAGAGAATTTAGCTTCGTTGTCATACATTAATTTCTACCTTATAAATTTTAAGCTGTAATAAATTGAACGTATTTTACTATCGAAATTCTAAAATTGAACTTTGAGGTAAAAAAATGTGTGAAATGTCTTTCTATTTTGAGAAAGGTAATTTCGTGCTAAAAACTACTAGAGTAGCTCGTATAGAAAGCAATGGAACGCTCGTTTTTCGCAACAAAATGAATTCGATATTATTTCCAGTAAATTTTACATCTAGGGATTATGATATCTTTTTTACTATTTGCTGGTATGCAAAGCAATTGGGCTATTCTGAGAATAAGGGTTTTATAGAAATGCCCTATTCTGCCTTTTACGATTTCTTCCCAAGTGGTTTAAATAAAACTAGATTTAATGAAGAAATGCAAAATTTTAGACTAAAAGTTTTAGGGCAAAATGGTGCGGCGATATATAGGAGTGTCGAGACTACTGGGGACGACGAGATCACGTCTGTTGGGGTTTTTTTTATTGATATTGATACATACAGAAATAAACAAATGCTAAGGTTTAGATTAAATAGTAGAGCTCTTGATATTCTGTTTGGTACTTTAAAATTTATGAGGATAAATTTACACGATTTTATTTCAATCCGAAGTAAATTTGCCAAGACCCTTTACCGACTCCTGCTTCAATATGAAAACATAAGATCCGATAAAGATGGTTGTAAGTGTGTTAATTTAAACAGGACTGATTTTGAAAATTTTATGAGCACTCCTGCAACTTATAATGCGTCAGATTTAGATCGCTTTGTAATTAAGCCATCAATCAAAGAGCTTGATAAAAATTACTTTAAAAAGCTTACTTTTGAAAAAAAATTAGCCGATGGCTCTAAGAAAAATATTATCGGTTACTCTTTTAGGTTTATGTTAAATGAGGATGCTTGATTTTGCTTAGAGCTACGATCACTCTTACTTATCCTAATAATCTAGCTCTAGCTTTTGAACGTCAAAATTTATTTGCTCCGCTTTAGGGGTATGTAAATTTTGCCTTTTACTATGCTCATCGTTATTTTTATTTTTAAACATTCTTACTAAAATTTTATGGATTTTTATAAGGTTGTTTTTAATTTTTTTAATCATTTTTGTTTCTTGGCTTATCAACCTCTTATTCTCATGGCTATGTACTCTTCCAGATCTAGGTCAAAGTTGTTCGCTTCCGCCTTAAATTGCATTAGTTCATCAAATGTGAAAATATCTTTTAGCTCGTATGTTGCTAGAATTTTAATGTCTGAATAGGTTAAAATACTTATTTCTAGGCTTTCTGCGATTTGTCTTATCTTTTCTTTTTTTGCTTCGCTTACAAATACTATATAGTTTTGCTGATGCTCTTTCTCTTTTGCGTCATTTGGCTGTGGGGCTTCTATCAATCCCATTTTAAATCTTACAAATTCGCTCATGCTCGTATTGTGCCATTTTGCTTGGTCATAGATCGTTACAAGCACTTCATCTTTTATATATGATATAGGTGTTGTTAATGCTAATTCTATAAATTTTGCTAGCGTATATGTTGGATATTTCTTGCGTATTTTTATGCCTAGTTCTTTAGAAAATTTAGTTCCAACCGATACCTTGCCTTTTTTTGTAGATTGCTCCTTTTGACTATCTGCTCCAGCTATAAATTCATCTAATTTGTCCGTAGAGTTGCTTGCTCTTTTAAAGTCCATTTTCTTCCCTTTTATTTTTTTAAAATTCTAATCTCTTAATCTTAATAAAAAATAAAATATTAAAAATTAAGATAGCATTATTTTTAATTTTTCATAAAACTAAAAATAATAAATTTCCTAAATTTATACCAAAAAAGCGATAAAAATTATAAATTTTTATATTCTCTTAAAGGCTTCATAATATTTGCTTCCTTATCTCGTCAAGCCTTAGCTTTTCTTGAAAATCGACCTTTATCGTATCGCGAAAATCTGCCAAAATAGCTATATATTTATCTTCTGTTATCGACATCTCTGTTTTGATTATGTCGTTAAATTTGCGTAAGTACTTTGTCCTGTTTTTATCGTCGATCAAAAAATTAAACTCTTCGTCATTAAGTAGCTTCTTTAAATTTTCTATAAGTTCTTTATTCGCCTTTTCTATTTGCTTGGAGCTATAAAATATACAAAATAAGCCTATCGGTATAAATATGGATATTATATACCAGCTGTGTTGATCAAGCCAGCCCAAAATTTCTTTTATCGTCTCTATCGTCATTTTATCTCCTGTCGGTCGCTATCTTTTTTACATTTTGGTTCACCGATCGGCGCATAGTCGCTACCTTTTCCAAGAGTTTTCAGGGTGCAGTTTTCAAGCTCAAACGTTACCCATTTATAGTTGCCTATTGACGAATCTATTCTCTCTATGATTTTGCCCTTATCTATTATTCTAGCAATAAGCCTGTCCCTGTCATAGCACTCAATAAACCACTTTTTGTATTCGTCTAGGTTATCGTACTTGTATAATGCACCGTCTTTATAATTTATAGTAAACTCATTATTACCCAAATCTTTTATATTAAGCTGATAAGATAACGCGTCTATCATATGGCATACTTGCTGTTTAGTTATAGATTCAGCGTGTAACCCCACGCAAACTGCTCCTATTAGTAGTAGTTTATTTATTTTCATTTTACTATCCTTTTAAAATATCTCTTCGCATATCTGCTTCTTGCTATATTTTAACAATCCGCTGACTACCTTCTTATTGTCCAATTTGGAACACTTAATTCGCCATCGCCATCTACTTTAATGATAGACTTAGGAATTACCTGAGAGTTTTCTTCGTAGTAATCATTTCTCCAACTAACGGTTACATTTGAGCCTTCTACCTTAGTGATTTTAACATAGAACTCTATACCATTTTTAGATTCTATGTAAGCTCCAACCTTGATTAGCTCATCTCTTGTTTTTTCCATTTTGTATCCTTTTCTTATTGAATTTAGTTTATTATAGTGAAAATTTGCTTAAAAAATAATAAAATAAGTAAAAATAAACTAATAAATAATTAAAAAATATATAAAATTTAAATAATATAAAAATATTTTTTCAGTAAAAATTATAAGTAAAATATAAAAAAGTGCTTTTCTTCTTTCCCCTTTTTAAATTTACACATCGCTTTTGGCGATGCTACTATTATCTTCATTTTTTAAAATATCTCACTGCATAAATTTTTGATTTCTTGCTCAGTTTTGTTGCCGTCGTTCATTTCAACTACACTTAGTCCCAGTTGGGTCGCAATTTTATATCGCTCTCTTTCAAATATAATTGTTTCTGCTAGTTTTATATAGTCTTCTTGAATTTCTTTTATAAAATTTTTGAGACTTTCTACTTTTTTAGCTAAAAATGGATTTGTGGACGCTCTATTGATTACAATATATGTTTGCAGATTAGTGTTTTGTTCCTTTGCCATCTTGATTATATTTACCATTTTATCAAGGACGCTGACGTCAAACTGGCTTGGTATTGTCGGAATTATAACAATATCGCTTAGTGCTATCGCTATTCTCATTTCTCGACTATCTCGTCCGCCTGTATCGATTACTATATCCCTTTTTGTTTTGTTGTCCTGCAGGAATACTTTTAGTTCTTCGCCGTATTTATATGCAAAGTCAAATGCTTTTGGGTGATTTTCTTCGTTTCGTATATTTAAAAATGTGGCTATTGACTTCTGTGGGTCTGTATCGACCAATAATAGTGGTTCGCCTTTTACAATACCTTGGTTTATCGCTATATTAGTAGCTAGGGTGCTTTTACCGCTTCCGCCTTTTTCATTACATATAGAAACAATCATTTTTATTCCTTTGCCTTAGATTTTTAAATGATTATATACTTTTAAACTTAATAAATAATAAAATATTAAATTATTAAATAGTATTTCAAATAAATATCTAAAAAATAAAAATTATGTTTTGAATATTTTTTCATAAATAAAACAATAGTATTTTATAAAAATTACTCTTTTCTTTCTGAAATAATAAAATTTATCTTAATAATAAAATATAGCATTACGTTAAAAATTATATAGCACATAATAGCGAGAGCTATAAAAAAGGCATCTGCATTAAGTAGGGTCTCTATTTTATTTGGTTTTTTTAGAAGATATAAAATAGCATTTATGCCGATCCCAAATAAATTTATAAATGAAAAAACCCACATAAACCGCTTTGCTGGGGTATTGAAAAGCTGTAGCTTGTTTTTCTTCTTCATTTGCTACCTTAAAATTGATTTAATATTTTTGCTCTAGGCTTTAATCCGCCTTTTCTTTGTATGATGATCCTTGTAAAAAGTTCTTGCCCTCTTAGAACCGCTGATTTTGTGTTGTTTTCTTTGTAGGTATGTTTAACTAGTTCAGGGTATTTGTCTTTAATTTCAAAGTCACAGCCTAAAATTTTAAATTGCGCTGGGTTGTGCCTTAAAAAAAATGTTAGTGGTATACCAATTATTCCGTCATAGTCAATTGGTATATCCTTGTAATTTTTGACTTCTATGATCTTATAATTATCGTACTCTGGGTATTTATTTTCATTGCCCTTATACTTTTGGGTTAACCTTATACCATTTTGGTGTTTTATGCTTTTTAAATTTGTAAACCATGATATGTTGCTAAAACGCTTCTTACTGCCGTCTGGTCGTGTGAAAATATTTACTTGATGATTGCCTAGCCAAATTTTACCCTTTTTGTATAGCTCAAATATCTTTTTGTACGTAATTGAGTAGGTTCCGCCAACTATTAAAAATTTCTTGTTTTGTTCTTCTACAATTTCTATTAGGTCACGAAAAAGGGAGAAAGGTGGATTTGTGACTATTATATCGCCACTTGCTATAATATGTCTTACTTCTTCGCTTCTAAAATCACCGTCTCCTTGCAACATCGTCTCATTTATTCCGCTCTCGCTGATCTCTATTTTCATCCCCTTTGATTTTGGGTCTTTAATATTGTACGTCGTTGTAATTAGCTTTTTTAGCTCTAGGGATTTAAAATTTAAGGCAAAGTATCTATAAAAGTTGCTTGTCTTGCCATCGTTGCAAGGGCATACTACCACTTTGCCTTTAAAATGTGTTCTGTAATCTTGTATTTCGGCTCTTATCTCATCGAAACTCGTATAAAACTCATCATCTACGTCATATTTTGCACTCATGAAGTAGATATTGGCTCTTTTATCTTTATCCGATAACCAGCTTTGATCTCTTTCGCTTTGGGTTAAATTTTGCATTTACTGCTTATTCCCCTTGCACATACTCGGTTTTTTCAGCTTGTTCTTCTCGCTCGTTCGGCGTTTCCTTATCGTTGTTTTCTTGCTTTTTGCCGTCAAGCATTACCATTTTATCAACGACAATGCTATGTTTGCTCCTATTTTGTCCATTATTGTCTGTCCATTGGTCGAATTTCAATCTACCATCTACGAAAACTTTTGACCCCTTTTTGAGATATTGATTTGCGATCTCTGCGGTCTTACCCATAAAAGTGATATCTATAAAGCAGATTTCTTCTTTTTTCTCATTGTTAATAGTGTACTTGTATGTTGATGCGATAGCCGTGTTGCCTATGGCTAGCCCTGATGGTGTGTATCTGAGCTCAACATCCCTTGTTAAATTTCCTATTACTGATACATATGTGTGCATGTTTTCTCCTTTTTATTGTTTTATTATTTTTTCTTTATTGCTTTGTTTATAAAATCTTTACAAATATTTAGATTTTTTTCGTAATCTTTTGGCAGTGCCATTCCTTTGTCTTTAGATAGCTTTTTAGCCAACTCTATTTGTTTCTCGCTTGGTGGCACTACGACTTTGTCCTTATTTTTGTCAATAAAATTAGAGCAAATCTTCCAATCTTTTTCGATGCCGTCTGGCAATTGAATATTTAAACTATGTGCTATATTTTTAGCCCACTCGAGTTGTTTCTCGCTTGGTGGCTTTTGTATGCTATCGTTTAGCTCTTTGAAGCCCATTTTCTCATGGAGTGGTCTTATAAAGTCTAAATAGTCAACCTTTCCATTGCTAATTTCATCTAGCACGCTTTCCATTTGTTTCGTAAATTCGCTTTGTGTGATCCACTCATCGTTGTTTGTTTTTATAGTTTCAATAAAATTTATACCCTTTGGCGTTGCTATGATATTGCTATTTTTGCCTTTTGTTTCGATGCTTACGTACTCTCTTTTAATAAGTGTTGGCAGAAATGTTGCATACGTGCTTGGACGTCCGATACCTTCTTTTTCCAAAAGAGATATAAAATTACTTTCTTTATAGTGCTGTGGCGCTTGCTTTTTTACTTCCTGTAGATTAAATTCTAATATTTGGAGCTCGTCGCCTTGAGCTAGATTTAATGTTATCTCTTGAATTTCTTTATCTTTGTCGTCTTCATCTTCAGTTGTGGCTACGATAGCATTTTTAAATCCTTTATAGATACATTTGCTCGTTTTTGCCTTGAAGCTTAGCGTCTTTATATCTATATCATATATAGTATTTTCGTTAATCGCATTTTTGGCTTGACTTTGAACCGAATTTAAAAAGATAAGCTCATAAAGGCTTTTTTCGTCATCCGTTAGGCTTTCTTTTTTTGCTATTTCTTCTATTTGGTTAAAATCATGTATGTGTGAGATACGTATTGCTTCATGTGCTTCTGCTTGGCTTTGACTTCCTGCTTTATATTCTTTTTTCTCATACCATTCTTCATTGCCAAATTTAACGCCTACTTCATCTATAAATTCGTTTGATAAGCTGTTACTATCGGTTCTATGATAAGTAATTAAGCCTTTTTCGAATAATTTTTGAGCAAGGCTCATCGTCTTGTCAGGGCTAAAGCCCAATCTTTTATTTGCGTACTCTTGTAGTTGCGATGTTCTAAAAGGTGCTTTAGGCTTTTGTTGTGCCTGCTTAACATCAATTTTATATACTTTTGCTAGGCTACCAGCTAATTCAGATATTTTGGCGTTTGCTTCATCTTTGTCTGTAAATATATTGTCATTTACCGCATTAAATTCTATGCCGTCCTTTGTTTTAAGTTTTACTTTTATTTTATAATCGATCTTTGCGTTTGCCTTATTTTCTAGAAATTCTTTTATTTCCAATTCTCGCTTTACAATTAGAGCAAGAGCTGGGGTTTGCACCCTGCCTACGCTATTGTTTTTATCATTTAGCTTATTGATGTATGTTGGCGACATGATAAATCCCACTAGCTTGTCGCCTACCGCTCTTGCCTTGAAGCTATCAAATTCTTTTAAATTTGAGTTTGCGAAAGGCACAGCACTATCTAACCCCTTTTTTATTCCACTCTCTGTGATCTCGTGAAATTCTGCACGTTTAACGCTTTTTGCTATATTTTTAATAGTTTGATAAACCATATAGCCTATTCCGTATCCCTCTCTATCAGGGTCTGTCGCAATTACGACATCTTTTCCTTTGCAATCATTAAATATTGCATTTATTCGGCTTTTGCTATCTTCTTTGAAGTCAAATATTGGCTCATAGTCCTTAAAATCAACTACTATTTGATTTGTAAGCTCTTTAAAATGCCCTTTTGTAGCATAAACTTTTGCTCCAGTTATTTGCTCTATCTTATTGACCTTGTTTGGGCTTTCAATTATGATTATTGTATTTTGCATGTTTTACTCCTTTTTATGGTGCTACATATCCGCCACGAAATGTTTTATACTTTTCATATGCTTTTCCTACGCCTTGTCCTATTGCTTTTGAGCCTGCGCCGATATCTTTTATCAAATTTGCACCTGCTCCTATACTTGCACTAGCTATTTGTCCTGCTACTCCAGCTCCTGTAGCTGATCCAAATCCACTTACTGCTCCGCCTATAAAACTTCCGCCACCAGCTTTTCTAGCTAATCCGCTTAATATGGTCTTGCCTGCTACTGCACCAGCCACTATTCCGCCAGTTACACCGCCACTTCCATTTTCCATCTGCGTACCAAGCACTGCGTTGATCCAACTTGGAATTTTCCTTAATAAAAACAATGCTGTTATGCAGGTTATCGATCCTGTAATTAGGTATTCGAATTGTTTAGTAAATAGTTCGCCTATATAATCTTGGTATTTCTCTAGTTCTAAAATTGGATTCATTGCTAAATTTAGGGCTATAAACGCTAATGGTGCAATAATTGCGTATGATAAATAGAGCTTATACCAGCTCCATAAATATGGTAAAAATTTTGGCATTATTAAAAATGGTATGACTAAAGGCAAGGTGCTAAGTATTAGAAATGCCATAAATTTACTAAAGAAAATCACTATTGTAATTCCTATCAAAAGTATAAAAAATGCTAAATAAAAAATCCAAAAAGGTATCATACGAATTGCTGTTATCACACCTGCCGATAAATAATCCATTACGCCGTTAAAGCTAATGCCTAAAAATGACCACTCTTGCGATTGTAAATACTCTTTTGTTCCGTAGCTCCACATCATTTCTCTTAGATTATCGATCCTGTTTGCTGACTCTGTCACAATCGATCCAAAGTCTTTATTTTCAAAAATTGAGCTAACTATTGCGGTTATTGCGTTCTCTGGGATTGTCAGAATGTATAAAACGCCCATATAGGCGTTAAAGGAGCTAAGAGTTGCAAATATGAAGCATAGCAATATTAAATATTTTATAGCTCCGAAGATCTCATCTCTTGTTGGGTAGCCATTTTTAACTCTACCTAATAGCCAAAACACCACTATAAGAATTATTATAGTTTCCGATGCAGTTGAATATACTAAATCATGCGATCCATTATAAAATTTTTCAAATAAGCTCATTACGTTTTCTTGCATAACGGCTTGTACTTTATTAATCCAATTACTATCGGTTAATATATCTTTTGCTACTTCTGTCTGTGCCATTTTACGCCTTTGTTATTTCTTTCATATATGTTTTTATTGATATTAGTGCTCTCCCATTACCTAATGGATTTTTAGTCTTTATTTTTTTTATTTCTATTTTTTTATTATTTTTTATAATTGTTTCTGTTGCGATTTCTTCTTCAAAGTATGGACTTTGCATTTCTATGATAAAATTTTCCGTATTTTCTTTTGTGGTAGGGTTGCCCACATTTGTTTGAATTTTGCTATTGTTCTTTTTGTCGCTCAGCCCTAAAAAATTTATAAAATCGCTTAACATCTTTTTCCCTTTTTACAAACAATAGGGAGCTTTGCTCCCTATTTGTCCTAAGTTTCGTTTATGACCTATTTATCTCTCCATGCCCTTGTTTTGCTCTTTGGTTTGAGCTTTTTCTTTGGTCATGTCGATCTTTTTAGCTGGATTAAAATAATCTACACCTTTAATTTGAGCTAGCGTTAGGTTGTTTAGCTGTTTCTCTAAATTTCCGCTTATTCCCAAGGTCTTGTTGTAATCTATTTTTACTTCAAAATCTTGATTTTTCGCTTGCTCTCTATAGTGCTGGATTGCTGTTAGATCTCTTTCTTTGATCTTGCTCTCGTCTAGTCCATCAAACTGACTTACGTGATATAGAGTTTTTGTTTCTAGGCGTGGATTAATTGGGATTTTTTCCTTTACAACATAGGTCATTGCTTCCCCTGTCTCTTTGTCATACTTTATATTGCCGTCTTTGTCTTTAACAACAGCCATGATTTCTTTACCATCTCTGTCTAGTTTTGGTCTAATCTCGTGGTCTGCAATATAGAGCATTTTAACACCATCGACTCTAGCTTGTAAGCCATTTTTAGTGGTTAGGATTTCGCCTGTTTTCTCATCGTGTTTTAGCTTTAGTATTCCGCCCATTGCGTTACCTTGCTCCATTGTCACAAATTGAGGCTTGTCATAACCTTTTATAGCCATTTCGGCTCTCAATAGCATACTAGTCTCTCTCGAGTATGTGGCTCCAGTCTTTGCGTTGTATGGAATTGTCCTATCGACTTCTTCTTTACTCATATCTTTTTGCCAGTCTGCTTTTGCTGTCTTGTGGGCTTCAAAGAGCTTATATTTCATGTACTTATCAAAGCTCTCTTTCTTTTCAGCGTTATCCATCTGATTCCAGCTTTTTCTCTCTTGTTGAGTGGCATTTTCTTGTTGTTCTGACTTGATATACTTTGTAAAATCAGCCATTTTTTATCCTTTACATCTGTTAATAACCTATAACTTTTGGGCTATAGGTTTGAGTTAGGCTCATTTTCTTCTTCTATGATTTCGAGGCTTTGGTGGTCTTTTTTTAGGTAATCCCACTTCTTGCTTTCATCATCGTTGATTTCAAACTCGCCGTCTTGGCTCTCTTCGAATTGCTTTGCAAGATACATCTCATACTCTTTATATGCTTCTTCTTGCTTTAGCTTTTCTGCATAGGTCATTTTCTACTCCTTAGGACAGATTTTTAGAGTTTTTAGGCTCTAATCTAAAATTTAGGTTTTTTATTAAATTTTAGATTAAAAACTTTATAAATAATAAAATATATAACAATAAAATATTAAAAAGTAAAAATATTTAAAGCTTATAAATACTATTGCTTTAAAATTATTGGTAATATTTATAAATTTTTTTAAAAAATTTCTACTCTTTATCTATTTTTATTCTTAATGATTTTAATAATTCATCTCTTTGCTCTTTTCTTTCATCTTTTACTTGTGTTTGTTCTTGATTTGTAATTGTCTTAGTTGTTTCTGCTGTTTCTATAATTTCTTGGGTCGATACTACTTCTACTTTATCTGCCCCTTTAAATTGCTCTATTTTGAACCAATACGGCACTTTCGCCTTGATTGGCATTTTAAAAAATCCTTTAACAAGTATCAAAATATCGCTACTATCCTGATTTTTTAGGTCTTGTGCTGTGACCAGCTTCTTTGCTTCTTTGCTTTTTGAGATATTGCTTTTAAAAAGATCCATATTGCCTTGCGATTTACTTATTTTTATGTTGGTGTAATCGCCTATTAGCTTACTTGTGTCTTCAGCGTCTTTGTCGCTGTTCATGCCAAAAATTACTTGATAACCGCTGTTATTTTTAACGATATTCATATCATCTTCGCCATAATATTTTTTGATTTGCTCATAGCTTTGGGTCACAAATACAGGCAATAAGCCATAGCTCCTACATAGTGCTGGTGCTTCTAGCAAGAATGGCATTTTTCCAAATCTAACGAATTCGTCTAAAAATGCGTAAATAAATTTATTTAAATCACTACATTCTTTTCCGCTCATAAGCTTTTTAAATAGCGTTTCTACAAAAATTCTTATAAGTGGTGCTAGGATGTCCATATCTTCGGTTTGAACGACTACGTACATCGATATTCTTTTTTCTCTTAGGTCTTCAAATGTGAAGCTCATTTTGCTGGTGGCACTAGCAACTTGTGGGTTTGTAAAAACTTTCATAAAAGTATCGTATGTCGATTTTATCGATGCAAACTCATTGTCGGCAGATTTTGAGTAGGCTCTAGCTTGATTTCTTGTATTCTCATCTATAGTTTCGTCAAAACTAGTCTGTTTGAGCCAAATTTTGAAAGTATCTACATCATAATCTCGTTCTCTTGGTTTCGTTGGATCGTCTTCATCAGGCTCTTTCATGGCTTCTTCGCCAAATTTCTCATCAAGATAGTCGAAATAATCAGCCTTTGGTGCTTGTGCCAATTGTGCCAGTGTTGCGTGCTTGTCTTTTTGCATAAAATACTCTGCAAAAAATACAAACATTGTTTTTGCCGATATTATCCAGTGATCGTTTTCTCTACCTTTTTCGCCTACAAATATTGTGGAGGCGATCTGCTCGGCTAATTTTTTTATATGAAGATATTGCAAATCTTTAACTAGGCTATGATCAAACGGATTAAAAAATAATGTATTATCCCAGCTAAAAGGGGAGAATAGCTGGATTTCATTGTTAAAATATTTTTGACGATAGCCTGCTGTTTTTACGTAAAGCTCCCCTTTAATATCCAATACTACGCAAGAATTTGGCACACTTAATAAATTTGGGATAATCATACCAGCCGTTTTTCCGCTTCCAGGAGGTGCTACTACTAATGTCGAGAGCGGTTGCGTTGCACGTATAAATTTTGGGCTTGTGCTGTCAATGTCAAAACATCCTAGCACAAGTCCTGTTTTGTAGTTTATCTTCATCTTTTCAAAATCTGCTGGCGTTGCAAACCTTGCTGATCCATAATCTTCATTATCTCTTAGATATGGCATTAGCCACCAAATTATAGCGACCAAGAGTGGTGCTATTAGTGCAAATACCGCGACATAGGCTTTCATTTTTAACGTTGGCGTGCCAATATTTTGTAAAATTTTAAATGCCACAATTGGTACATTTACTATGTCAGGGTTAAAAATAAGTTTTACAACTACCAAATATGCAATTATCCCCATTATTATGGATGTTATGTATATTAATATCCACTTTTTAGCTGTAAATTCTTTGCTATTCACCTTGCAATCCTTTTATCTCTTTGTTATTAGGTTGCTTTGTTCGTTCTACGTCTATTTTTATTTTTAGCTTACCGATCTTATTACTTAGTCTTTCTATTGCGTCAAAAAACTCATACATAGTCTTTTCTAGGTCGCTTTTAGCTTCTTCTTTTTTTATAATGTGAGCATTTAGGTGATATGCTATTTGGTTTAAATTTTTTCCGAGATGCTTAAATTCTTTCAAAAAATCAGCTAAAATTTCATTATTAATTTCAATTTGTTTTAGGGTTTGCATATATTTTTCAATATGAATTAATTTTCGAACGACTGCCGATTTACTCTCTCGTCTTTGATTTGCCAATTCATTTAATTTTTTTAAATCTGGCAAAGTAAAATATATGGAATGTCGTTCATTTTTTTTCATGCGATCATCCTTGCAATATCTATCTCTTTCAAATTGAGGATATCTGTAATTACTCTTTTATTTTTTACCCTTGCTATTTGAATGATATAGTCAATTGCTGTCATTATTAGGCTATCAAGCATACTTTCGTCTACATTTGATAATCCACCGCCTAATATAATGTTTGTTTTTATTGCTTTTATGGCATCTTTTGGGTTGTTCGCATGTAGTGTGCTTAGGTTGCCTGCGTGTCCTGTATTATTTACTCTTAAAAATGAAAACGTATTTCTGATATCTATCTCGCCTAAGAAAAGCCTATCAGGTCGCAAACGCATTGCATTGTCGATCGCTACTTGGTAGCTATAAATTTCTGTTGCTATTTTCGGGACGGCAAGTTGAGTTTTATTTATGTTTTCAACTCTTAGTTCTTGGCTATCTTCTATGGTTACTACTCGCTCGCTTGGGTCTATTTCCCCCATTAGTGAGTTTAAAAAACTTGTCTTTCCGCTTCCAGTTCCACCGCTTAAAAGCACATTCTTTTTTTCGTGTATCAAGTCTTTTATTTTTTCATAGCTCCAGCCGTTATTTATGCATTTTTCACTTAGGATAAAGCTTTCGAGTGGATAAATTTCTTTGCTTGGTATCCTTATGCAGATTGCTATTTCGCTATTAAATAGGCTTGATTTGTGCTGTGCTTGGACACGATATCGCAAAAATGGACTTGGCAATTCACAAGACAAGTGACAATGGCTTTCATCAAAACGTTGATTTCTTCTAGTTGCCAGCTCGACTAAAAAACTATTTAAAAATTTAGCATCTAGTTTTTCGTCTTTTACCACTTCCCAGTGGTCGCCATAATCTATATTAATTTCGCAAGGCTGGTTAAAAATTAGCTCATTTGCGTTTAGATTTAGATATGGCTTTAAAACATTGAGAATGTTTTTTAAAATTATACTTTCACTCATCTTGCTCGTTTTGCTTTTGGTCTGGTGCTTGGCTCATTAAATTTCTTTTTTCTTCTAGCAACATCTCAAGCTTTTGTTTCTCTTTATCTGCATTCACTTGAGCTTTCTCGGTTTTCTTTACCTGTTTTGCTATACGCTCCAAAATTTTGTTATAAGCGTTTTGGTTTTTGATTTCCGCTTTAATATCTTCTAGTTGCACACTTGCTCCTTAATCGTTGAAATATTGCATTAAAACTTCACCATTTTTAGGTTTTGCAAACCACATGTGATTTGTTGGTACTAAAAATATACGGCTTCCGCTTTTAATTTCAATTGTTGGTTTAATTTGACTTTGTTGTTGGATTATGTCTTGAACTACACTACTTACATCGCTTCTTGAATTAGAGTAAATTTCATTTACATAGGTGTTGTTTGCATTGTTTCCGCTATTAATTTTCGATGCTATGCCTAAAAGCAAAGCATTTGTAATTGTTGAGATTGAATATGCTATGCCGTATCTTTCCCAATATTTGTTATTGACTGCTCCAACTGCTCCTGTCATACCCATATTATCAGCCACTATTGCATCTGTTAGCATTATGTTTATGCCTTGTGGCGTGATAATCTCTCGCCATCTAATTTCTAATCGTTCGTTTCCGATTTTGGTGTCGTTGGTATAAAATCCTATTGCTTTACTTCCACGTGGTATCAATACGGCTCGCCCCATTGCGGCATATATATCTTGCTCTATTTGAGCCGTAACTATTCCGCTTAAATCCGAGCTTATTGCACTAGTTAATATGGCTGGGATTAGTCTGCCAGCTCTAATTGTGCGATACAGCCTATGCTCATTTGTGCTTATATCAACTGGCTTTTGATTTGAAAAGCTATCAACGCCATATTTTGAGCTGTTTTGATTTACGCTTTTTACTTCATTATTGCGATTTGCTAAAATTTGCGCTCGCATTAGCTCCTGCATTCGTTTTTTATACGCTCTTTGGTTGTCTATTGCCATTTCTTGTCGCAATTGTTCTTGTTTGGCTTGAAGCTTGGCTTGTTGTTCTCTTGCACGCTGTGCCATTTGCTCCTGCTCTTGTATATCTTGCTCAGGCGTCTGATCTTGCAAATTTTGATTTCTTTGTGCATTTAAAGCATTTTGTTGCTTGTTGCCTAGCTTCTCGAGTCTGTTTAAAATCTCAGTTAAATTCTGATCTTCATTTGGCTCTCTCTTGCCAGCTTTATAAATATAATCATCTACTGGGAATTTTGAATTTTCGAATAGATGATTTAAATTTGTTTGATTTTGCAGATTCCTGATCTTATCGTCTTTTGCTTTTTTGCTTATATTTTCGTCATCAAATATTTCAGCCGTAGCTGTATTGGTGGCAAAAAGGGGGGCAGATATAACGCTAATTGTAACTATGCTTAAAAATAGTCTATTCCCCTTTTTCATTTTAAATTCCTTTAGCTTCATTTATTGTTTTTCTGTTTTCTTTTTGGTGCTGTCTTATTGCTTCTTTATCAGTATTTAGGTTTTTTCTTATTTCTTTTCTATCTCTTTCTTCTTGCGTTTCTTTTCTCTCTACGCACACATAGCTATCGCCACTTTTAATAGTAAATTTTGGATTTATGGTTTCGGCTATAATGTAATCTCCTATTACTCTTGTTTCTACTGGGCTGTCCTGCTTGTCGATAACCGCAAAAATTGTAGGAATTTGTGGCATTTCATCTTTGGCATATTTAAAATATGTAAATTTCTTGTCGCTAAAAATTTCTGCTGACAAAAGCCATTCATTTTCTTTTTTCGCCTTTTGCGTATAGCCAGTATATATATCGCTCTTTAGCACTTTTAGCTCTGCTATGCCATCTTTTATGATTTTATATTTATCGCTTTCATCTTTTGCTTTGGCTTGCTTTGCTTTTTGTACTTCATCGTCTTGTATGCGAATTACAAAGCTTGGATCATTCGTATTCTTGTAATCTGTCGAATATAAATAAAATGTGTGGATTTTTCCATCGCTTGTAAAAATAGTTAGACTTGTATCAATTCCTATAAGCTGTGGGATTATTGCTATCGCATTTGCTTTGCTTGGTATTTGCTCTACTTTAAATCCTGTTTGGTCACCCAATACAAAATTATCTATATCATTATCAAATATAAGCGTTGTTGCCATTGCTTGGCGAGTACGTATTTTATGCGTCTTATTTGGTACGTATTTTATTGTTTGTGTATTTTCATATCCGCTATAATTTTTAGTGTGGAATTTGTTTTGTAGTGCTTTTAAGTCCTGATTTCTTATGGCATTTTGCATAAGCTCAAGCTCTTCTTTGCTTATATCTTGTGATTGCTCCACACCCATTCCATCTTGCTCTGGCATTTGCGCCATTTGTGGTTGAGAATTATTAAATTTTGCTAGTTGCGGATGATTGTTCTGCCCCATACCAAATGGTTTTACCTTAAAATTTGATTGAACTTGGCTATTAACATCCTTGTTTTTGTCATTAAAAATATCTTCGCCCATTGAGCCGTTTTTTTGCTGTTCATTAACTAGCTCTTGTGTCTGTCGCATAATTGCACGGACTTCATTCATTTGTTCTTCGCTTAATCCGCCTTGGTCTTGTGCTGCATTTAAATTTAAAACAAATAATGCTATTAAAGATAATCTAGTTAAATTTTTCATTTCTTATCCTTTTCATCTATTATCTGCGTTACTTGATATTTGTTCACTATAAAGCCTGTTGGGTTTTTCATTGTGTCCGCATAATTACTAGTTTGGTTACGGAAGTCATACTCTATTGCACTTCTATATTTTTTATAGCTAACTTCAGTGCGAGTTGGATTTGTAATTTCTGCTTGAAAATCTATCGTAGCTACATTTTGGCTTAAAATCGCTACGTTTAGAATTTTTATATCTCTATAGTAGTTTTTGGTAGTGTAAATTGAATTAGGATCGCTAACTAAATTTTCGAACGCTTCCCATACCTGTCTACTACTTTGCGTACGTATTTCGTTGTAACGCTCGGCATCATCTATGCGATTAATTAGCTCTCTATTTTTCACATATCCTGCAAGTATGCTTTTTAAAAGCTCTTCATTGTTTCTAACGTTTAGACTGGTATCGTCTATTGTCACAAACCTTGAGTCGCCATCTGAAAATTTTAACAATACAGGCTTTGTCTCTTTAAGAGGCGTTAGTAGTGCTATCGCAACGGATAAACTTATGCTAACTATTGTTAAAGCAATGATCACATAAAACATATACGCTTTTATGTTTCGCTCCGCCTTAAAAATAAAATTTGGGTCTACTTTTTTGTCTTCGTATGCCATATTAACCTACTTGTATGATGTCGTAGCAAGCGCAAGGGCTTACTTTTTCTATTTTGCTTGGCTTATCAGCACATCCGCTTAAAAATATCATTAAAGCCGTTGTTACAATTACTGCTAGTTTCATTTTTAGCTCCTTTGTTCTTTGTGTTCTATATAGTATTTACGCCAATGTATTGGGCTTTCAGTCTTTAATTTTTTTATCAAATTTACGCTATCTGAGCTTGACGAGAATACTCTTAAATAATTTCCTAGGCTTGACAAATTGACATTTAGTTTTGCGCTCTCGTTTCGTAGCTTCATGTTTAAAAGCACCTGCCTAGCATTTGATTGAGTGTCTTTTAAGAATTTAGCTTCCGTAGGCGTTAGTCCTATTATCTCGCTTAGCTGATTTAGCGTATCTTCATTGTTTGTTGGGAAGATAAGAAAATTTGCGATATTGTCAAGAAATGATGAGCCACGCTCATTTCCGTTAAATAGGCTTATGTTTTGAAAGCCAAAGCATCCAACACCGCCTATCTTTCTCCACTCCAAAATACCTTCAAGGATTTTCTCTGACATTACTTCGTCTCTTAGATAGTCCTTTAACTCGTCTATAAAACAAAAAAAGCCACGTATATTTTCGCTATTTTTTGCCTGATTTTTCAGTCTGTGAAATACATACATTGCGGTGAGAGCTGATACCTTTTTGTTTGGCAATATTCCATCCATATTTAGAACTGATAGCTGTTTTGTGAAATTTAGGGCATCTTCCTTGTTATCAAAAATTGAGCCCTTATAATTTCCAAATCTAGTTTTTAATCTTGCTTCATTATCAGCTGGCAGTGAGTCTATAAAATCGCTTAACGACAATATTTGATCCGCTTGCTTATTATCAAAAAGCCTATTTATTGTTTCTCTAATATCTTTTGTTGCATCATGCTCTTCAGGCTTTAGCTCTGCCATTGAGCTTAGCCATGACGCTAAAAATTCTCTATTCTCTGCTGTATCGGCTAGGCTGAATGGATTGAGCTTAAACCCATCGCTTTCGCTATCATGATATTCGCCGTCCATGTAGTTCGTAAAGCAATACATACCTCTTAGCTTGTCCATTGCAAAAATACTTACAGGATATTTAAAGAGGTTTGTCATTAAGAACTGAATTGTTGTTGTTTTACCAGTTCCTGTTCCGCCTATGATCATTGTATGACCTGCTGGTCTATCTCCATCAGGCTGGCAGTGAAAGTTAAACAAAAATGGTGTGCCATTTAAGTGTTTAAAGGTCGTAACTGCTTCGTCGCCCCAATCGTTTTGGTTGAAACCAGTTACTTCGTTTTCAAAATTTGCGATCGTAGCTAGGTTACTTATGTTTAGGGTTTTCTTTCTTGCGTTCAAATTTCCACGACTTGGGAAGAGGCTAAAATATAGTGCCTTTTGGTTTATGGTTTCTCTAACAACATTTAAACCTTGATTTTCAAGGATATTTTTTAGTTCGTTTGTGCGATTATCCAGTTCCGCTAGATTGTCGGCTAGGCAATATATAGAAAAGCTCGTTTCAACTAGGTTTTCTCTATCTGCTTGGATTAACTCCATCAAATGATCCAGTTCTTGTTGGACTAGTTCAACTGAGAAAACTCTAGTATCTTTTATTTTTTTGATCGCTTTGCGTTTTTCATACGCCTTAAAGTAAATCATCGTCATAAACTCATGATCACTCTTAATTAAATTTGACGTAATGATTGACTTTATTTGCTCTGTTTCGTATGCCTTAACGCTAATAAATCTCGCATATTTTGTTGTGCCATCATTTCGATAAAATTCGATATAATCTTTTTTAAATTCGACATAAGAGCTAATATAGCTATCTGTAATTAATTCGTTTGTGTATTTTAAATTTGTTTCCTGTGCGTTTGAGTATGTGGCATAAAAATTAATTATCTCATCACTACTCATCTGGCGTGGCTGATACGTTGCCAAATGGTTTTTAATATTTAAGAGTGTGTTATTTAACAACTCCATTTTTTGCTTATAGTTTGAGCTTTCTTTTCTTTCGTCTTGTTCGCTAGTTACTTTTGTCTTAAAACTTTCAAGAAATCCAGTTATATTTTTAGTTGTAGTTGATATGAATAAAAAATATTTGATTGAATAAATATCTTGATTTTTTTCCCATTTTTCAATTATTTCATTTGCATATTGATTTATATTTTTTTCGATGTAGTCTTTAGCCTTGATTTTAGTTTTCTTGATAATTAAATTAGTTTCTACGCTATCTTTAAGCGTTGTAAAAAACATAATTCGATTTAAAAGATAGTCCATTTCAGCGTCAAGACTAATTCCTGCGTAGCTTGTCCCCTTTAGCTCCACTGCAATTGTTATGTTGCCATCTTTTGTTACAATAGCATTTTCGCCGTATTTGCATGCGATATTGTTCTCTTTTGCCATTGTGTATATTTCAGGTTCGCCAAGCATTATTATTTTGTCAGCTTTTCTATTTAATTGACTTATTTTTGAGCGGATATCGCTATTTTTTTCTTTTTTTGTTTCAGTTCCAAGCTCTTGCTTGTCTTGTTTGTTTTGTTTCCAATCTCTAAAAACATCTATAAGTCCACGAGCCATTATTTAGTCCTATGCAAAAAATTTTCTTTGTGAAATTTTAAAATTTGAGCCGATGATCTCATAGATATCTTCATCGAAAAATTCCAAAATAAAAAAAAGGCAATATAAAACTGCAACGACTGCCAACGAATACAAAATCAAGATAAACCATGAGATAAATCCAATTACAAAGATAATTAGTAAGCTTGTTGTAGTTAGCCCCATTATTTTTGTTTTTCGTGTTAAATCCATATAGCAGTCAGTTACAACCATTTTATACTCGCTTTAATCTACATTGCTGCGGCAGTTAGTCCGTAGCAAACTCCTAGGATTATTGATGCGATAATTACAAACCTTATGTGCTGTTTAATTTGTTCAACGTTAAAAAGTGCTGTAAGCATGAGGACAATTATCCAGAGAATTCCAATAACGAGTATAATCGTATTGAGAACACTTGCAAGACTACTTCCTGCTTCAGTTACTTGAGTATTAACATTTTGCTCAAGTGTTTTCAGTACATTTTGTCCACCACCTGATCCAAAAAGAAACAATGGTGAGCACATTGCCAGATAAAAAAGCTTTTTCGCTTTTGATAGAATTTTTTTCATTCCATACTCCTTTGTATTTTATTTTGTTTCCGTTACTATATTATTTTTTAAAAACGGACTTTTTGTATAAATATTTTTAAGATGTATGTTTTTATGGGAGTTCTGAAATATGATATAAGATTTTTTTAATTTTTTATTTACTTTTTAATTTTTCTAAAGTAACGTTTTTTTGGCACTTCATTTATTTTTTTTGTAATTTTTTTCTTTTACAAAATCTCGCTTTATAAAAAATCCATATTTTTTTATTTTTAATTATCTTTTGTATCTTTGACTATATATTTTTAATTTTATATATTTTATGTTAATTTATTTTCTTATAAATATAATTTTTCTTATCATCTTTATTTTACATATTTTATATTTTCTACAAATACTTTTTTTAATTACTATTCTTATTTAAAAAAATAAAATGAAATTTTATTTTTTATTTTTATTCTTTTGTAAAAAAGAATAAAAATCACACTATAAAGCCGATTATATCGGCATTTAGTGTAGAAAACGACATACAAAAGGGGTTATCCTGCCTATCTTCTCGCATTATATTTTTTTAACTTTACTTACACTAACATCATTACAAATCTTTTAAATAGTTGGAGTTTTTATTTTGGCTAGGACAGAAGCACAATGGGATGAATTTTTAAAAACTATCAGAGCTGGGCGAACAAAAAATTCAATAAATGAGCACAAAAATATATCTTTTAGCTCGAGCCATATTTCATCGATTAAAAATTCTTTCTCAAAAAATACAAAACAATCTGTTGTGAAGATGATTTCAAATTTACCACGTGAAAGTATTAAAAGATGTATTGACTACACTCTCAATAACTCAATTGATGGCTCTGCCATCAATGAAAAAGGGGAGAGAGTAAGCAGTGACGAAATTATTAAAAATTGGAGTAAGGATTTTGGCACAAATAAAAATTCAAAAGACGCTTGGCATCTTATTTTCTCAATCAATGAGCCATGCAATGACGAAAAAACACTAAACGCTTTAGTTGATAGTGTTAGTGAAATTTTAAGTAGAAATTTTATGGGGCATAAGTATGCTTTGGTGCTTCACACACATCAAAACAACCCACATGTGCATGTAGTTCTTAACAAGCGTAATGATATGACTAGGCGCAAAATTCATTTTGATACTCGTGACGAGATTAAAGATTTTTTCGACGAAGTTCGCACTGATTTTGCCTATTCGCTTGGTGCAAGAGGGTTAAAATACGAAAATAAAAACGCTATGCATAAGGATTTAAAAAAAGAATTTTCTAAAATAAAATCTAGTATCAACCTTGAGCAGGATAGCTATACGGCAAAGGATAAAACACTAGAATTTTACGAGCAAATGCAAGAAAAAAATAAGATAGAATATAATGCAACTTCCAGCCGTATTAAGGCTATGAATGATGAGATTGATTTACTAAAAAAAGCCAATGATGAGCTGACTAGGCAATTTTTACTCTACGTTCAGAAAAAGGGCAAAAAACGTTTTAGGCTGGGTAAAGAGCTAAAGGAGAATAATAAAATATTACTTCAAAAACGCAAGGATTTAATAAAAGAGATTAAGAAGCTTGATAGTCTTTCATATAAGGCTACTCAGATTAATGATATGCATTTGGCTCACTACAAGGATCAATCTGATACCCTTAAATTACTTGAAAATTTTAGTTATAACTTTAACAAAATTTATCCGCACGGCAAAGGCTCTAGTAAAGCCGACTGGTTATTTTCTAAAAAGGTAAAACGATCTATTGCTGTGCTTCGTGGGCGTGATGATAATGCTAAAAAATACTTTGATGATAGCTTAGTTGCTACACGTCTTTTGGGTCGCAATGAAAGTCTTTTTAAACTTAATAAAAAACTTGAAATTTTAGATCAAAGCCTTTATATTTTACATCACTCCGAGCTTGGCGATACTGAGAAAAATGAATTTAAAAAGCGACTAGATGATAATAAGGATTTTATATCCGATATATGTAAAAAACGCTTTGCATATATTGAAAATAAGCTATTAAAATCTGAAAAAATTAGTAAGGACGATTTTCTTTTAAAAGAGTATTTTAAAGGCGTATCCATGCTTGAGGCTACTGCTAACGAACGACTTGTTAGGATTAAAAATGAGCGTAGGCTTTATAAGGATGTTTTAGCTGAGCGTGAGGCTATGGGCTTAAATTCTTACTCTTCGTACGATAAAACTCAAAATGAAAAAAATAACGATCGTAGTAGATAAATGCTATTATCTACTATTTTAAAATTTCTTTGATTGTTGTTTGATAGTTTGCTAAAAAAATAATAAAATATACAATAATAAAACTACGTATAATTAAAATTAATAAAAATTAAAAATAGTAAATAAAGTAATTTTTTATAAAAATTAAGATAGTAAATATTAAAAAAATGTGTTATTTTGTTGGCACGTTCTTTAGAATGCTTTTTACATTCCTATCAGAATAAACTTCGTCTCTTTTACTTATATCGAGAAAAAGCACTATAAGCTCTTCGTCTTGTATAAAACATATTAAACGATAGTTTTTTACTCTATATCTCCATAATCCACTCAAATTCTCAGTTAATCCTTTTCCACTACTGCGTGGATCATCACTCTCCTCGAGTCGATCAAGAAACTTTTGAATTGGTTTTTTGATCGAGCCGTCAAGTTCATTAAACTTCTCTTTAGCATAATCGCTAAATCGTATCTTATAAGCCATTTTCTTTCTTTATATCAGCCCATGAGGTTGATTTGCTTCCGCTAGCCAAATATTCAGAATAAAGCTTTGCTCCAAGCTTTGCATCTTCAATGTCTTGCAAGGCTTCGCTGTCGATCTTATCTTTCGATGTGTTGATATACTTTATCGTATATGTTGGATTGCTGGCTTTGGCGACAGCGTTTTTTATGGCTTGGATAATTTGTTGGTTTAAATTTTCGCCTGTAATAGTTATAGTTTTCATGTGTTTGCTCTCTATTTTTCAAAGTCTGGAATAACTATAGGTGATTTATACCTAGTATTACATTCATATGCGTCATACTTCAATTTATTATATGCGTCTGATGTGCTTGGTTCGGTATTTCTGTATTTCTTTAAAATGATTTCACATTCTTCGTCACTCAACTCGTGCTTTTGTTTTTGTACCTTTGGCAGTTGAAACTCTGCACATCCGCTTAAAAACAACCCAGCTATTGCTGCAATTATCAAAACCTTATTTACTTTCATTGTAAATCCTTTTTTAAGAAAAATTATAACATATTGTATAAAATTTTACGTTATAAGGCTATTTGGTTTCTCGACCAGCTTTATCATACTCTGGCTCTTCTTTGCTCTTCTTCGTCGATCTGACACACTACTTCGTCGTCGTGCCATATCATGCACCCAAGGGAGTCTAAGTACTCAACCATCAACCTAACACTGCTTTTTAAAAATGAGAGCTCTCTATCACTTATATTTGCAAGCTCTCTTGACTCTAGTGGGAGCGGAGCTTTAATTAACTCATTCATTATTTCATTTGCTCTCTCAAATTTATTATAATCTCTATTCATGCTTGTCCCTTTTATGGTAATTTAAAACCTATTGCATAAATCGGATACACATTTTCTAGAAACCCACTTTTAGCCAAGGTTTCTCTTATTTCCTTGAAAGTATGTCTGCGATCATCATATTTGATCCAGCCACCTTCAATATCTTTTTTCTCAAAATACCAATACACTTCATCCATATTGATGTAGTTTTTTTCCACATACTCATGGTTAAGTGCCATGTTATTGAGATAATCGCTTGCTGGTTCGGCTAATTCCATCTCATAGTAATATTCACCATCTCTTGATTTATAAAAATTTACTACTCTATAGATAGACTCGGTTTTATCAAGTGGTCTATCCATGTCCTTTTTTAGGACTATTCTGTCATTTGATTTAAATTTTTGCATTTTAGACTCCTTAATTATTTAAGTTTGCTAGTAAATTTGACTTTTCGTCTTCTATGCTCTTAATTACATCTTCTTTATTTGTAATTTCGCAACCAAACTCGTCTGCTAGCTCAATTATGTACTTTTGAAGCCTAGCACATTCGGCTATGACTTCTTCGCTTTCATCATCCAAATCCCCTAACCACTTGCATTCTTTTAACGCCTTTAGCGTCATTTCATGCCTGCAATAGCTCATAAATATCTCTCTCATCTTCTACTCCTTATCTATTTTCTCTTATATTTTGCTCTATAACATCTTTTATGGCTCTTAGTGACTCATAAAATGATGTAAACTCGGTCTTTTCACCTTTATTGTAGGTCACATAAACTACGTTCGTTGTGTTCGTGTCGTTTAACATGGCTTCGTATACCACACCATTTCTTTGCATCGATATATGCTTTTCATCGCCATTTATCTTTCCGTATTGACTAAGTAGGTTAATTATGCTGTTTGCTTTCATCTCTTATCCTTTCTTTTTATAATAAGATTATATCCAAAATAAACTTAATAAATAATAAAACTATAAATAATAAAATATTATATAATTAAAATATTCAGTAGTAAAAAAATAACTTATAAAATAAAATAATCAAAATACAAGCATAATATTTAAGTATTTTTTAAGTTACATTATGCTTTTTTCTTCCCCCTTTTTAAATTTACACATCGCTTTTAGCGATGCTACTATATTGCGGGGCGTTGCGGGGTATCCCCGCTTAATACCATAAAGAGCCGAGACCTAGGCTCGGCTCTGGCGTTCCAGCACTCTAGTGCAGGTCGCCTGCCATAAATTTCGGACAATTTGTAAAAATAAATTTACTCAACAATGCATCAAACTCCCACACAAAGGGGACAAACCTAACTTCATCAATACTTATTTAAAGCTTAAACGTTAAAAACCATGGCTTTATTTTGACTAGCCAAATCCTGAACTATTGACGAGAAAATGTAAAATTTCTTACTATTTAAAAGCCTTACAAACGCCGATACAATGGGGCTAAACCTAACTTCATCAATACTTATTTAAAGCTTAAAGTCCAAAAAGCAGATGGCTCGCATTCGATTTCGTCTCATAAATTTCGGACAATTTGTAAAAATAAATTTACTCAACAATGCATCAAACTCCCACACAAAGGGGACAAACCTAACTTCATCAATACTTATTTAAAGCTTAAACGTTAAAAACCATGGCTTTATTTTGACTAGCCAAATCCTGAACTATTGACGAGAAAATGTAAAATTTCTTACTATTTAAAAGCCTTACAAA